>JBOIEI010000668.1:0-1597 GCA_050741055.1 Burkholderiales bacterium
ATTCCGCACCTGGTCTTCGTTAGCGAGCGAGCCAGTATGCGCCCAATCCATGCTGCGATCGCGGCCCGCGCGAAATAAATGGCGCGAACCTTTCTCGACGGACGTGGTCGGTCGCGCCATGCTCGCAGTACCCGGGGAAATGCCTGCCATTTTCCGATTTTCGGCCGGAACACGCTGGGAGAACATTGGCAGATTGCCATGCCGCCTCCTCAGTCGTTCATGAATACAGGCAACATCGCCTTCGCTGATATGGAAGCTGCGCACGCGTTCTTGGATATTGCCGAGCAAGCGCCAGAGGGAACGGTGTACCTGCGAGGTGTGGAACTTGCTGAAGACGTGCTTGCGCGGGTGGACATCGAAGTGCCAGATCCCTCGAACAACTCCGAGCTGCTCGTCGCCCGGGATCGGCTAAGGGAACGGATCGCGGCACTGATGGCTACCTGCGGCCGCTCGCGGTGAGGCGCGAGCCGGATGCGCTTGCGAAGGTGAGCCATGGCTTCCTCCCCTGCTAGACTCGCAATGCGAGTCGTTGTCACACCAATGCGGCCTCCAGACTGTGTGCCGTCAAGAGTGCATGGCTAATCAATAGTTTGGAATAGAAATGCGTCTGCTCATCGGCAACAAGAACTACTCCTCCTGGTCGCTGCGGGCGTGGCTGCCGCTGCGGCATCTGGAAGTGCCGTTCGAGGAAGAGCGGATCGCCTTGTCCGAGCCGGGATACAAGGAGCGCATCCGCGCGCATTCGCCGGCCGGCAAGGTGCCGGTGCTCATCGACGGCGACGTGACGGTATGGGACTCGCTTGCGATCGGCGAGTACCTGGCCGACAGGTATCCCGAGGGCGGCCTGTGGCCCGCGGCTACCGTCCATCGGGCGCTGGCGCGCAGCTACTGCGCCGAGATGCACTCGGGGTTTCCGGAGCTGCGCACGCACATGCCGATGAACATCCGTTCGAGCTACCCGGGGCGCGGCCGCACGCCGGCGGTTGCGGCCGACATTGCCCGCATTGGCCAGATCTGGCGCGAGTGCCTGAGCCGCTCGGGCGGCCCGTTCCTGTTCGGCGCGTTCGGCCTGATGGATGCCATGTACGCACCGGTGGCGATGCGCTTTCTCACCTATGCGGTCGAGCTCGAGGCCGAGCTCGCCGCCTATGTCGATCGCATCTGGAATCTGCCCGCCATGCAGGAATGGCGGGCTGCGGCGGCAGCCGAGACCGAAATACTCGCCGAGGACGAACCGTACCGGTGAAGATCTACGCGGTCGGCGGGGCAGTGCGAGACGAGCTGCTCGGGCTGCCGGTGAAGGACCGCGATTACGTGGTGGTCGGCGCCACGCCCGAAGAAATGGTTCGGCTGGGCTATCGCCCGGTCGGGCGCGACTTCCCCGTCTTCCTGCACCCCGAAACGCATGAGGAATACGCGCTCGCGCGCACCGAGCGCAAGAGCGGCCGCGGCTATCGCGGCTTTCAGGTCCATGCCGCGCCCGACGTGACGCTCGAGGACGACCTGGCGCGGCGCGACCTCACGATCAACGCCATGGCGCGTGCGGCCAATGGCACGTTGATCGATCCGTTCAACGGCGCGGCCGATATCGCCGCCC
>JBOIEI010000669.1:0-3961 GCA_050741055.1 Burkholderiales bacterium
CCGGCCCGTCACCGACATGGAGGCGTCAATGAGCTACGACCTGATCATCAGGAACGGCACGATCGTCGACGGCAGCGGCAACCCCGGACGCCGCGGCGACGTGGCGGTAAGCCAGGGACGCGTCGCAGCCGTCGGCACGATTCGCGATTCCGCGAAGGAAGTCATCGACGCCGACGGCCAGGTGGTCGCGCCGGGATTCGTCGATCCGCACACGCACTACGACGCCCAGATCACCTGGGATCCGCTGCTGTCGAGCTCCGCCGAACACGGCATCACCACGGTCGTCATGGGCAACTGCGGCGTCGGCATCGCACCCTGCAAGCCGGCCGATCGCGAGCTGCTGGCCGACGACCTCGTGACCGTCGAGGGCATCGACAAGGACGTCCTGATGACCGGGATCCAGTGGGAATGGGAAACCTTCCCGCAGTACATCGACGCGGCGGAGAAGCGCGGCTCGGCGCTCAATCGCGCGTTCCTTGCCCCGCTCGCACCGTTTCGCACCTACGTCGTCGGCCGGGAAGCGAACGAACGCGCAGCTACGCCGGAAGAAACGCAGAAGATCGCAGGCCTGCTGCACGAGGCGATGCAGGCGGGCGCATTCGGCTTCACCACCACGTTCAACCGCCAGCACATCGGCCACGGCGGCAAGCCCCTGGCTGCGCGCCTGGCAAGCCGCGAGGAGCTTGCCGCCTATGGCGGCGTGCTGAAGAAGGTCAACCGCGGCGTGATCGAGTTCGCGCTCACCAAGCGCTATGCCGAGCTCGCCGACGACGAGACGGAAACGCTCGAATTCATGCTCGAGGCAAGCGGGCGGCCGGTGACCTGGCTCTCGCTTAACAACCTGGTCGAGAAGCCCGGCGCGATCGAGGCGATCCTGGACCGGATCGAGCCGCTGATTCGCCGCGGCGCCATGCCGCAGATCCTCACCCGGCCGATCTTGTTCGACATGAACCTGCGCCGGCCCTTCATGTTCTCGGAGATGACTTCGGCGCGCGCGCTGTTCGACGCCTCGTTCGAGAAGCAGATGGCAATCTATGCCGATGCCGGCTTCCGTGCGAAGTTCAAGGAGGAGCTGAAGGAAGGCCGCAAGTGGTCCACGCTCGCGCGCAACGTGATCGTGGTGTCGGTCGAGAATCCCGCGATGAAGCGCTACGAGGGCAAGACCGTGGGCGAAATTGCCGACGAGCGCGGGCGCGACGCGAACGATACGTTCTTCGATCTCACCGTGGAAGACAACATGCAGATCAAGTTCGTCGTGCCGCGCGCGAACACCGATCACGCGAGCATCGGCAATCTGCTCAACGACCCGCGCACGATGATCGGGCTGTCGGACGCCGGCGCGCACCTCGACATGCTGTGCGAATCGGGCTACACGACGTGGCTTCTCGGCCACTGGGTGCGAGAGGAAAAGGCGCTGTCGCTCGAGCATGCGATCAAGCGCATCACCTCCGAGCCGGCGGATTTCTTCGGTTTGAAGGATCGCGGCCGGTTGCAGGTCGGCGCGGCTGCGGACATCGTCGTATTCGACCCGCAGCGCGTGAGCTCGCCGCTTCGGCCCACGCCGGTCAAGGATCTGCCTGCCGGCGGCTCGCGACTCTACTGCAAGGCCGAAGGTATTTCGCGCGTGATCGTCAACGGCGAGACGCTGTATCTCGAAGGCAAGCCCACTTCGGTTCGACCGGGGAAGGTGTTGCGGTCGGTTTAGACCACCCCGTCTGCGACATAGTCGCATCCCGCTCCTTCGTAAGGAGGGGAAATCTTTAGTGCTTTCCTCTCCGCTCACGAGGGGGTGCCCGCGCCAGCGGGCGGGGTGGTGTGGTTCGGTCTACCCGAACGCCGAAATCAATGTCCGAACTTCCCCGCATCCGGTGAGCGCCGCTCGCCGAATGCCTTGCCGAGCTCTTTGGACTCGTCGGAATCGAGATAAAGCCGCAGCAGCAGATCGTGCGACACGCGCGCGAGCCCGCCGACGCCGCCGTGACGCGCATTGAAGGCGCCCTTGATCGCGGCCAATGCGAACGCCCCGCGGTCGGCGACTTCCAGCGCCATCTTGCGCGTTTCCTCGCGCAGCTTGTCATCCGGCACGACGCGGTTGATGAGCCCGATCTCGAGCGCCTCTTTCGCGCTCAACCTCGGATTGAGGTACCACATCTCCTGCGCCTTCTTCTTCCCGACCAGGTCTTCCAGGTACCACGTGCCGTAGCCCGCATCGAAGCTGCCCATCATCGGCCCGACCTGGCGGAAAACGGCGCTTTCCTTGGCGATGGTGAGGTCGCACATCACTTGCAGCACTTGGCCGCCGCCGACCGCGAACCCGTTCACCGACGCGATCACCGGCTTCTGCAGCCGGTCGATCGACTCATAGATCTCCAGCGTCGGCAGCATGCCGGCATAAAGCGTCGTGTCTTCGAGCCCGTCCTTGCGCCCACCGATGCAGAAGAACTTGTCGCCTGCGCCGGTGATGACGATCACACGGGTGCGCGTCTCGCGTCGGATGGCGTCGATGCAATCGCGGATCTCGTGACACATGGCTGCATTGAACATGTTGCCGTCGTGCGGGCGGTTGAGGGTGAGCCAGCCGATGGGGCCGTCTTCCTCGTACAGTATGGTTTCGTATGCCAAGCGATATCTCCTGTCGAATGAATGCGTCGTACCCGTCATTCGCGTGGAAACGGGAATCCAGATCCGTTATCTGAACTCCCGCTAGCGCGGGAGTGACGAAGAGCGACGTCGTGCCCTTGTCTCCGTCGTCTGCGGGAGAGGCCGGGATCGAGGGACTACACCAAACCAGCCGAGCGCAACTGATCGATCCGCTTCCCGTCGTATCCAAGCATCTCGGACAGCACCGACTCGGTATGCTCGCCGAGCCGTGGGGGTGCTAAGCGAATCCCGGCGCTGACACCGTCGACCTGGATGCCGAGCCCGACCTGCGGAATGGCGCGGCCGTCGTGCTCGAGCCGATAGACCACGCCGCGCTCGCGCAATGCCGCATCGGCAGCGACCTCGTCAACCCGGTAGATCGGTCCGGCGGGCACCTTCGCCGCGGCCAGCACCTGCAACCAATGATCGCGCGGCTTCGTCGCGAGCACCGCGGCGATGCGAGCCACGATGTCGGCGCGCGCGGCGTGGCGCTGCGCGTTGGTCGCGTAGCGTGGATCTTCGGCAACCGCCGGTTCGCCGACCGCGTTCCAGAAGCGCTGCCAGATCGAGTCGTTGCCGAGCGCGAGGTTCATCGGTGCGTCGGCCGCATTGAACACCTGGTAGACGGCGATGACGCTGTCCTTGGCTCCGGTGCGCCGCGGGACGATGCCCGAGCCGAGATACGGCACGATCCGGGGCGACATGAAGCGGGTCGTGCTGTCGACCATGGCAACGTCGAGCGCGTGGCCGCGGCCGGTGCGCGCGCGATCGAACAACGCGGCGACGCTCATGAGCGCCGCATCCATGCCGGCGATGAGATCGGCCGCCGGCGTACCCACCTTCTGCGGATCGTTGTCTGCTTCGCCCGTCAGATCCATGACGCCGGAGTAACCCTCGGCGATCAAATCGTAGCAAGGCATGTCGGCGCGCGCGCCTGCGAGTCCGAAGCCGGTCAGCGAAACATGAACGAGATCGGCTCGCAGGCGGGCGAGCGCGGCGTGATCGATGCCGAGCTTGCGCTGCGCGCGCGAGACCAGGTTGACGAGCACGACGTCGCTCTTTCGGACCAGGTCGTGCAGCACCGCTCGCCCTGCGTCCCCGGAATAGTCCAGGCTCAGCGAGCGCTTGTTGCGGTTGACCGAGAGGAACCACAGCGACTCGCCGTCGAGGAACGGCGGACCCCAGGCACGGCAGTCGTCGCCGCGGCCAGGGCGCTCGACCTTGATCACCTCGGCGCCCAGGTCGCCGAGCAGCATGCCCGCGTAAGGGCCCGCGATGGACGTGGTGAGATCCACGACCCGCACTCCGGCGAGCAGATCGA
>JBOIEI010000670.1:0-2755 GCA_050741055.1 Burkholderiales bacterium
GTTGACGCTGATCGAAGCGGCGCTGCGCGGCGGGGACCGGGCGCGGGCGAAGCACTACCTGGCGGAACGGCGCATGCTCAAGTCCGACGCGAGCCGTTGGGGTCCTCGCCTGGAGGCGCGCGCCTGAAGCGGGTAACGCGGAACACATTGCGCGGCTCGGCGCTTTCTGCGACAGTTCGAGCGCGCAAGCGCCGTCTGCAATGGGGCGGCTGCGCGCGCGCCTGTGAGCGAGGGAGACGCCGCATATGCCATTCGCACTCGACGAAACGCACGACCCGAAGCGCACCAGCTGGCTCCAATCGGCGCAAGGGCATTCCGAGTTTCCGATCCAGAACCTGCCACTCGGCGTTTTCAGCCGTGGTTCGTCCGGGCCTCGAGCCGGTGTCGCGATCGGCGACAGCATTTTCGATATCGCGGCGGCGCTCGAAGCGGGCCTCTTCGCGGGCGAGGCGAAGCGAGCCGCCGAGGCGGCAAGCGGCGGCGCCCTGAACGCACTGCTGGCGCTGGGGCCCGCGTCGCGCATCGCGTTGCGCCGCCGAGTCTCTTCGCTGCTTGCCGTCGATGGTGCGGAGCGCGGACAGGTCGAAGGCTTGCGCGAGCACTTGATCCATGAGGCTGGCGCATGCACGCTGCACCTGCCGGCTGCGATCGGCGCCTATACCGATTTCTTCGCCGGTATCGAACATGCGGCCAACGGCGGGCGCCGGCGCGGGCAGAATCCGCCGCTTGCGCCCAACTACAAGTACGTGCCGGTCGCCTATCATAGCCGCGCATCGAGCATCCGGCCGTCGGCGGCGCCGTTGCGCCGGCCGCACGGTCAACGGCTGCTGGGCGACTCGCAGGTGCCGCAGTTCGGCCCCTCCACCAAGCTCGATTTTGAGCTGGAGCTCGGCATATGGGTGGGGCCCGGCAACGACCTGGGCGAGCCAATACCGATCGGCCGTGCCGGCGAGCATGTCGCCGGTCTCGGACTGGTGAACGATTGGTCGGCGCGCGACATCCAGCGCTGGGAGTCCGCGCCGCTGGGACCGTTCCTGTCGAAGAATTTCGGCACGACGATCTCGCCGTGGATCGTGACGGCCGAAGCGCTCGCGCCGTTTCGCATCGCCCAGCCGCCGCGTCCCGCAGGCGATCCTCGGCCGATCGATTACCTTTGGGACGACGAAGATCAGCGTGCGGGTGCGTTCGACGTCGATCTGGAAGTCCTGATCTCGACCGAGGCGATGCGCGCCAAGGGCATGCCTCCACAGCGCGTGTCGCGCAGCAATACCCGGCACCTGTACTGGACCATCGCGCAGATGGTCGCGCATCACACCTGCGGCGGCTGCAATCTGGCTGCCGGGGATTTCTTCGGCAGCGGAACCATTTCGGCACCGGATCCGTCCGGCTACGGCAGCATGGCCGAGCTCTCGTATGACGGCACGAAGCCGTTCGATCTGCCGTCGGGAGAGAAGCGCGCGTTCCTCGAAGACGGCGACGAGGTCATATTCCGTGCGCATGCTCAGCGGGCCGGGTACGTCTCGATCGGCTTCGGCGAATGCCGAGGCCGAGTGGTAGCGTAGCTGGCAGAGCGGCGGCGGGAGGGCTTTATCGATGGGCACTGCCATGCCAGCGAATCACATTCAACTCATCGCAGCCTGCCTCGCAATGGTGCTGCTCGTGTTCGCTGTGGGTGGCGGCATGCTCCTTACTCGCGTCCAGGAGATGCGCCGAAAACGCATCGACCCTCAAGCAGTCGCCGACTCATTGAAGATGGCGGCACATCTTGAGGATGCTCAGGTCGCAGACAACTTCCGCAATCTCTTCGAGGTCCCGGTTTTGTTCTTCGCGCTGGCGGCAATCGCGCTCGCCACAGGCTACGTTCCAGACTGGCTTGTGGTCTGCTCGTGGGTGTACTTCGCCTTGCGCCTGCTGCATAGCTTCATCCACTGCACATACAACAAGGTCTATCATCGCCTGGCGATCTTTTCGGGAAGCTTTGGGTTGCTGGTGATAATGTGGGTAGTGTTTTTTGTTTCGCTGGCGTCAAGAAGTGCGGCCTAACGTCTGCCCTGAGGCCAAGCGGGCAAAAGTGTCGAAATCGGCGCCAGACGCGGAACGCGAGACCACAGCCAGGTTGGACACCTGGCGAGGATTCGCGCCAATGTATGGCGTCGATTTCGGCATCTTTTGCGCGGCGAATTTCGGACTCAGGACACTAGGATCACCGGACACGATATGTTCCTGCTCCTGCTTCTCGTGACGCTGCTCGTCGCGCTCGCCGTATCGCTGATCGTCGTGTGGATGTTCGCCCGACCGGTCGATAGCATCCTGAAGCGGATCATTTCCGACGACATCAGCTCGGCCTGGCTGCGCTATCTGAAATTCGCCATGATGGTGGTCGGAGTCTCGGCCGGCGTAAGGATCTACGAGATCGAGAAGTACATTACGCCGCAGCGGGGCGACAAGGAGGCACGGATTCTCGATCTCACATCGGAGCGCTGGATCCTGGAGCTTTACCGAACCGTCATCGAAGCGCTTCAAGGCATCGCCTGGATGCTCCTCGTGTTCTTCGTATTCGCGCTGATCGCCTACGTGATCGTCCGGTTCACCGAAATGAGGCGTCCGCCGTAACGTGCACGTGCCGCGCGGGCGGTCACGCTTGCAGTCCGTCGGGAGGAGGGAGCGCCTTGTCGCTGCGTTAATCCGGTTGCGGCAACGCGTTCGAGTTCTCGGCGCTCGAGCGCGCCGTTCGATCCTTGCCTCAATCCCAGGC
>JBOIEI010000671.1:0-1533 GCA_050741055.1 Burkholderiales bacterium
TTTCCGGAAGGTCCGGTCGCATGCGCGGATGGCTCGGTGGTGTTCACGGAGCTGCGCAACGCGCGCTGCTCGCGCGTCACCGCCGAGGGCAAGCTGAGTGTTTTCTCCGCATGCGGCGGCGGGCCGAACGGGCTTGCCGTCGGACCCGACGGCTTTTTCTACCTGTGCAACAACGGCGGCAACCGTTATGTCGAAGGCCATTCGATGGGCCTCGGGCCGCACCCCGACTATCGGCATGGCTACATCCAGCACATCGATCCGAACACGGGCGAGGCTACGCTGCTCTACCGGGAGGTGAACGGGCGGCCGCTGTCGGCGCCGAACGATCTCGTGTTCGATCGGCACGGCGGGTTCTACTTCACCGACATGGGCAAGCGTCACCCGCGCCATCGCGACAACGGCGGGGTCTATTACGCGCTGGCCGATGGATCGAAGATCGTTGAAGTCGCTTATCCGATGCTCACGCCCAATGGCTGCGGCTTGTCGCCGGACGAAAGCACGCTTTACGTTGCCGACACCGAAGGCGCGAGGCTGTGGGCGTTCGCGGTTGAGGGGCCCGGGCTGCTCGCGCCGAAGGGACAGTTTGCGCCGCATAGCGGGCGGGTACTCGCCGGCCTGCCGGGCAACGCGCGCTTCGACTCTCTCGCGGTGATGGCGAGCGGCAACATCGCGGTGGCCACCCTGACGACCGGCCATATCACCGAGATCTCCCCGGCCGGAGAGATCGTGCGTGCCGTCGAGATGCCGGACTGCTATCCCACCAACATATGTTTCGGCGGCGCGGACATGCGAACCGCCTTCATTACCTTGTCCGACGGCGGGAAGCTCGCCAGGATGCAGTGGCCCGAGCCGGGGTTGAAGCTGGCCTTCGGCTGACGGTACGTGCTGCCCGGATGGGTCGATAGCGATCTGACGCGACACGCACGCCAGGTCATTGCAGACCTGAACGAGCGCGTGCTCGCGCGTACGCCGGCCGGCCGATGGGGCGCGACCGAGGTCTTCGAAGGCGTTGCGATCTTTCTCGCCAGCGCGGCGTCGAACTTCATTACCGGCGCCGCCATTCCGGTCGACGGCGGCTACGCATCGCTCGCATAATCGTACGCAGTTGCATCACACACACAACACAACGAGGAGAAATGCATGAAGCGTATTGCTGCTTCCACCCTGATTGCCGCAACGGCATTGCTGCCCGCGGCCGCCGCGCAAGCGCAGAAGTATCCGGAGCGTCCGATCCGGCTGATCGTTCCGTTTTCGCCCGGCGGCACCAGCGATCTGCTGGGCCGGGTGGTCGGACAAGGCCTGGCCGAGGGCTTGGGAACGACAGTCGTGGTCGACAATCGCGGCGGCGCAGGCGGAACGCTCGGCGCCGCACTGGGCGCCAAGGCGCCACCCGATGGCTCTACGCTGCTGGTATCGCACGTAGGCCTTGCCGTCAACGAGACGCTGTACTCGAAGAAGCAGTACAACGCGCTCACGGACCTGGCGCCGATTTCGCGGCTCGGCGAAACGCCGGGCGCGGTCGTGGTGAGCAAC
>JBOIEI010000672.1:0-7059 GCA_050741055.1 Burkholderiales bacterium
GTGTAAGCGAGGCGTGACAATTCCCGCCCTCGCCCACAACCCTGTCCGCTCCAGCGGGCAGCTCCCCTCTCCCCTCGGGAGAGGGGCTGGGGGGTGAGCCAGGGAATTCGCGGACCATGGTCCGCGCCTGGCGAACGGCATCGGCCTGCATGCCGATGCGCGCACTGCAAGTGAGGGAAAGCCAGCAGTCGAGTTTGCCCTTCCAGATACGATTGGAGCCCGACCATGACCCGACAAATCCAGGATGCCTACATCGTTGCGGCGACGCGCACCGCCGTGGGAAAGGCCCCGCGCGGGATGTACCGCAACACACGCCCTGACGATCTGCTCGCGCACGCCCTGCGCGCGGCGATGGCGCAGTGTCCCGGCGTTTCGCCGGGCGAGGTGGAGGACGTAATCGTGGGCTGCGCGATGCCCGAGGCCGAACAGGGAATGAACGTTGCCCGCATCGGCTTGTTGTTGGCCGGGTTTCCGAGCTCGGTATCGGGCATGACGATCAACCGCTTCTGCTCTTCGGGCATGCAGGCCGTGGCGCTGGCCGCCGATCGCATCCGCCTGGGCGAGGCCGAGGTGATGATCGCCGCCGGCACCGAGAGCATGAGCATGGTGCCGATGGGCGGCAACAAGATCTCCTACAATCCCGCGATCTTCGAACGCGACGAGAATGTCGGCATTGCCTTCGGCATGGGCGCGACGGCCGAACGGGTGGCGCAGCAATGGAAGATATCGCGCGAAGCGCAGGACCTGTTCGCGGCCGAAAGTCATCGCAAGGCCTTGCACGCAACCCAGGCGGGCGAGTTTCGCGACGAGATCATGCCGTACCGGATCGAGGACCGCGTGCCCGATCTCGCCACGCGCGAAGTGGCCGTGAAATCGCGTCTCGCCACTGCCGACGAAGGACCGCGTGCCGATACCAGCCCGGAAGGCCTGGCGCGGCTGAAGCCGGTGTTCGCGGCCAAGGGTTCGGTGACCGCGGGCAACAGCTCGCAGATGTCGGATGGCGCGGGGGCGGCGGTGCTCATGAGCGAAGCAGCGGTCAAGCGCTACGGCTTGCAACCGCTGGGGCGCTTCGTCGGCTACTCGGTGGCCGGGGTGCCGCCCGACATCATGGGAATCGGCCCGGTGAAGGCGATTCCGAAGGCGTTGCAGCAGGCGGGCCTCGCGCTCGCGGACATCGACTGGATCGAGCTGAATGAGGCGTTCGCGGCCCAAAGCCTGGCGGTGATCGGCGATCTCGGGCTCGACCGGGAGCGCGTCAATCCGCTCGGCGGGGCGATCGCGCTCGGTCATCCGCTGGGCGCGACCGGCGTGATCCGGGTCGCGACCCTGCTGCACGGGCTGCGGCGCCGCGGCAAGAAGTACGGCATGGTGACCATGTGCATCGGCACCGGCATGGGTGCCGCAGGCATATTGGAATCCGTCTAGCCGCATCGCCCATTCGCGCGTACGGCGCAGATTCTTACGCTCGGACCCGATTGCCGCTCCACCGGGCTTGGCTTAACATCGAAGCCAGCTCAGGGAACCCTCGCAATGTTTGCGCGCACGCTGCTGGTTTCGTTCGCACTCTATGCCGTTGGGCTCGCCGTTCACGCCGCCGAAGTGGAAGGTGTGCGGATCGACGATCGCACCTACATCGCGCAGGGTGTGCCGGAGCTGGTGCTGAACGGCGCCGGCGTGCGGCGCAAGCTTGTCATCGCCAAGGTCTATGTCGCCGCGCTGTACCTTACCAAGAAGGTGACGGTCTCCGATGCGGTGTTGTCGGATCCGGGGGCAAAGCGCATCGCGATGCACATCCTGCAGGAGCAGATCAGCGCGGATCAGTTCATCGGCGCGCTGCACGATGGGCTGGCTGCCAACAATCAACCGCCCGAGCTGGCTCCGCTCGAGACGCGCATTCGCGACCTGGCGGCGATGATGCATCAGATCGGTCGCATCAATCAGGGCGGCACGGTGCTGCTCGATTACCTGCCGGGAATAGGAACGCGTGTGACCATCAACGGCGTTACGCGGATCACCATACCAGGCGCGGATTTCAACCGGGCGCTGCTGCGCATCTGGCTCGGAGACAGGCCGGTCGATGGGCGGCTCAAGCAGGCGCTGCTCGGCATCGAGACGAGCCTGCTGCCGTTCTGACGCCACCGCCACCGCGTTGCGGTCGGTCCATCTTCAGTCGACAGTGGCGCGCTCGGTACCGCGCGCGGCCCGCTTGCGCTCGTGCTCCTTCAAGTGACGCTTGCGGATGCGGATCGTCTTGGGCGTGATCTCCACCAGCTCGTCGTCGGCGATGAACTCCACGGCGTACTCGAGCGAGACGGCGATGGGCGGGGTGAGCAGGATCGCATCGTCCTTGAGCACGGTGCGAAAGTTGGTCAGCTGCTTCGCCTTCACCGGGTTGACGGCGAGATCGTTATCGCGGCTGTGAATGCCGATCACCATGCCCTCGTAGACGCGATCGCCCGGCTTGACGAAAAGCCGCCCGCGCTCCTGCAGCTTGCCGAGCGCGTACGCGACCGCCTCGCCGTTGTCGCCGGAGACGAGCACGCCGTTGCGCCGTCCCGGCATGTCGGGCTTCATCGGCGCGTAATCGTCGAACACGTGGCTCATCAGCCCCGAGCCGCGCGTTAGGTTGAGGAACTCGTTCTGGAATCCGATCAGCCCGCGCGCCGGAATGCGGTACTCGAGCCGTACCCGGCCCTTGCCGTCGGGCGCCATGTCGGTGAGCTCGCCGCGGCGCGTGCCGAGGGCTTCCATGACCGCACCCTGGTGCGTGTCTTCCAGATCGATCGTCAACGCTTCGAACGGTTCGCAGACCGCGCCGTCGATGGTGCGCGTGATGACCTGCGGCCGGCCGACCGCGAGCTCGTAGCCTTCGCGGCGCATGTTCTCGAGCAGAATGGTGAGATGCAGCTCGCCGCGCCCGGAGACACGGAAGATGTCGGGATCGGGTGTCTCCTCGACCCGCAGTGCGACGTTGGTATTCAGCTCGCGTGCGAGCCGCTCGCCCAGTTGGCGGCTGGTGACGAAGCGCCCTTCCTGCCCGGCGAACGGGGAGGTGTTGACCTGGAAGGTCATGGTCAGCGTGGGCTCGTCCACGGCGACCACCGGTAGGGATTCCGGGTGTTCCGGATCGACGAGGGTCGCGCCGATGCTCACTGCTTCCACCCCGCTGACGACGACGATGTCGCCCGCCGCCGCCTCGTCGAGCGGCACGCGCTCCAGGCCACGGAACCCATGCAGCTGGCCGATGCGCGCTCGGATCGGTTCCTTGTCGGCGTTCAGCACGACGATATCCTGCGCGGGACGCAGGCGCCCGCGGCTGATGCGCCCGATGCCCATCCGGCCGACGTAGCTCGAGTAGTCCAGAGCGCTGATGCGCAGCTGGAATGCGCCGTCCGGATCGCCGGCGGGCGCGGCGACGTAGCTCAGGATCGCCTCGAACAGCGGTCGCATGGAGGCACTCGCGCTTGCCTGGTCGCCATCGTGCTGGCGCGGTGCGTCCGCGAGATCCAGCACCGCCCAGCCTTGCAGCGCGGAGGCGTAGACGATCGGAAAATCGAGCTGGTCTTCGGTTGCGCCGAGCCGGTCGAACAGATCGAAGGTCTGGCTTACGACCCATTCCGGCCGCGCCCCGTCGCGATCGACCTTGTTGACCACGACGATCGGGCGCAAACCCAGCGCGAGCGCCTTGCGGGTCACGAAGCGGGTTTGCGGCATGGGGCCTTCGACCGCGTCCACCAGCACCAGCACGCCATCGACCATCGACAGCGCCCGCTCCACTTCGCCGCCGAAATCGCGGTGTCCCGGCGTATCGACGATGTTGATCTTGATGCCTTCGAATTCGACCGCGGTGTTCTTGGCAAGAATCGTGATGCCGCGCTCGCGCTCGAGGTCGTTCGAGTCCATGACGCGCTCGGCGACGTGTTGATGGGCGGCGAATACGCCGGCCTGACGCAGCAGCTTGTCGACCAGGGTGGTCTTGCCGTGGTCGACGTGCGCGATGATGGCGATGTTGCGGATGGGGGCTGGCATTGCGCGGCACCTACAGGAGGGGCGCGATTGTAGCACCGCGGAGGCGCGCGAGCGAAGGTCGCGATTCCTTCCTCACATATTCGGATAATTCGGTCCGCCGCCGCCTTCCGGGGTGACCCAGACGATGTTCTGGGTCGGGTCCTTGATGTCGCAGGTCTTGCAGTGGACGCAATTCTGCGCGTTGATCTGCAGCCGCGGGTTTTCTCCGTCCGCATCGCGCACGATTTCGTACACGGCGGCCGGGCAATAGCGTTGCTCGGGGGCGTCGTAGCGCGCGAGGTTGATGCGAATCGGGATCGTCGGATCCTTGAGCGTCAGGTGCGCCGGCTGGTTTTCTTCGTGATTGGTGTTGGAGACGAACACCGACGAGAGCCGGTCGAAGGTGAGCACGCCATCGGGCTTGGGATACTCGATGGGCTGGACGTTGCGTTTGTCGGCGAGCGTCTCGTTATCCGCGTGCGTATGGTGCAGCGTCCAGGGCGCCTTGCCGCCCAGGACCACCTGGTCGAAGCCCACCATCAGTGTCCCGGTGACGAGCCCCTTGCTCATCCAGGGCTTGAAGTTGCGCGCCTTGTAAAGCTCCTCGTGTAGCCAGCTCTTTCGGAACGCTTCGGGGTAGGCGGTCAGCTGGTCGGACGAGCGCTCGGCGCCGAGCGCCTCGAACACCGCTTCGGCCGCGAGCGCGCCGGACTTGATCGCCGCGTGGCTGCCCTTGATCCGCGGCGCGTTGAGGAAGCCGGCGTCGTCGCCGATCAATGCGCCGCCCGGGAAAATCAGCTTGGGCAGGGATTGCAGGCCGCCCGCCGAGATCGCGCGTGCGCCGTACGCGAGCCGCTTGCCGCCTTCGAAGAAGCCGCGAACCACGGGATGGGTCTTGTAGCGCTGGAATTCCTCGTACGGATTGAGGAAGGGATTGCTGTAGCCGAGGCCTACGACGAAGCCGACCGCGACCAGGTTGTCTTCCATGTGATAGAGAAAGGAGCCGCCGTAGGTCGAGCGGTCGAGCGGCCAGCCGGCGGTGTGCATCACGAGCCCGGTCTGGTGTTTTGCCGGATCGATCTGCCACAACTCCTTCAGCCCGATGCCGTAAACCTGCGGATCGCACGCTGCGCGCAGGCTGAACCGCTCTTGCAGCCGGCGCGCGAGGTGTCCGCGGCAACCCTCGGCGAAAAGCGTGTACTTGGCGTGCAACTCCATGCCCGGCTGATAGTTGTCGGTCCGCTCGCCATCCTTGCCGATGCCGAGATCGCCGGTGACGACACCCTTCACGCTGCCGTCTTCGTTGTAGAGCACGTCGGCCGCGGGAAAGCCCGGAAAGATTTCGACCCCGAGCGCCTCGGCTTGCGTGCCGAGCCAGCGGCAGACGTTGCCCAAGCTCACGACGTAGTTGCCGTGGTTGCGAAAGCACGCCGGCAGAAACATGTGGGGAACCCTGAACGATCTGTCTTCGGAGAGGAAGAGGAAGCGGTCCTCGCTCACCGGCGCGTTCAACGGCGCGCCCTGCGCCTGCCAGTCGGGGATGAGCTCGGTGAGCGCGCGCGGGTCCATGACCGCTCCGGAAAGGATGTGCGCACCGATCTCGGATCCCTTCTCGAGCAGGCAGACGCTCACCTCCGCCCCCTTCTCGGCCGCCAGTTGCTTCAGACGTATGGCTGCACCGAGTCCCGCTGGCCCGCCTCCGACCACTACGACGTCATAGGCCATCGATTCGCGCTGCGTCAAGGCTGTCTCCGCACGTTTGTTGGAATCAACCCCCATATGTTACACCGCCATCTTTCGATCCTTACCCCGTGGCGAGCGCCTCGTGTGCGGCTGCGGCACAGCGTAAACCGCTTCTCACCGCCGCCTCGATCGTCGCCGGATAGTCGGGCTCGGTGTAATCGCCCGCGAGGAACAGTCGCGGCACTGCGGTGATCGAAGCGGCGCGCTTCATGCCGGGGACACAGGCAAAGGTTGCGCGCTTCTCCTCGATGACCTGGCACCATTGCGCCGGGCCGAGATCGGGGTGGACGGCGGCGATCTCGTCCTGCACGTGGCGAGCGAGCGCGTCGTGGCTGGTCAGCCGGTCTCTCGCCCGTGCGCTGATGACGGCGGCGAGCAAGCCGCGCTGGCCCGTGATCGCGCCGCGGTCGAACAGCCATTGCGTCGTTCCGCCGCTCGAGCCGAGCATCGGCGTGCTGCGTGCGGGTGCGGCTGCGTATTGCGCATAAATCGTGACGATCGGCTGGTAGGTCATCTGCGCGATTGGCGAGAGGTCCGAGGCGAGCGGCCCCATATGGCCGAGCAACGCGGTCACGCGCGTGGGTTGCGTAGCCACGATCAAGCATCGGACGTGCATGGGGCCATTCGCGCTGTGCAACGTGAATCCGCCCGCATCCGGTTCGATGCGCGCCACCGCGGCGCCGAGCCGCACCTCACCGCCGCGGCTGCGGACGTAGTCGGCTGCCGGCTCGGGAAATAAGGCGCCGAGATCGATCCGAGGCAGCAGGAGATCCGATGCGGAGCGCTCGGATGCAAGCCCGTCGCGCAAAACGTTCAGGAACACTTGCGCCGAGGCTTGCGCCAGGGGCGTGTTCAAGGCTGCCACGCACAACGGCTCCCACAGGTAGCGGATCGCGCTCACATGCTGGCGGTAGCGCGCCAGAAGCTCGGCCACGCTCGTATCCTGAGCGAGGCGGAAGCGCGCCCGCTGCGCCCATGCCACGAATTGTACGCAGGCGATGCGCGCGGCCGGGCTCAACCCTTTGGCGCGCAGTAGCCCGACAGCGAGATGCCATGGCGCCGGCAAACGCGCCGCGCGCATGGCAAACTCGGGCAGGACTGTCCACTCGAGCGGTATGCGCATGAGCGGGTCGGCATGCCTGCCGACCTGGGCGATCAGCGCGAGCGTTTCGCGGTACGCGCCGATCAGAATGTGCTGGCCGTTGTCGACCTTGTGCTCGTTGCGAACGACGCTGCGGGCGCGGCCGCCGAGCTGGCGTGCGGCCTCGTAGACCGCGACCCGAACGCCGCGGCGCGCCAGCGTCACCG
>JBOIEI010000673.1:0-2576 GCA_050741055.1 Burkholderiales bacterium
GCCGCTACGTCTTCCAGATGCGCGGGCGTCACTACCTCGAGGGGCTGGGCGAATTCTCGACTTACGTGCTGGGAGGGCGGCTATGACGGCGGACGGCGCGGCGACCGAGAGCCGTCGCGGCGGGCCCTCGGCTGGCCGCACGCGGCGCGGATTCGTCCAGGGCTTTGGCGATCGTCTGCTCGAAGCGCTGCACTTCGTCGGCGAGTTCGTGAGTGTGCTGGCGCGCGGGCTCATCCCAGGCAACTGGCGACGCACGATGCGTGCGGAGTTCGGCTTCTATCTCTATCAGGTCGGGGTTCGCGCGATCCCTGTCGTGATGATCGTGGCGCTGCTGGTGGGCATCGGACTGGTCTTTCAAATCGTCTACTGGCTGCGTTTCGCCGGCGAGGACGAGCGCATGGGCGAGTTCATCGTGCTGGCCCTGATCCGGCAGATCGCGCCGGTCGGCACGGTGCTGATCATCATCGGCCGCAGCGGCTCGGTCCTGGTCGAGGAGGT
Organism: Burkholderiales bacterium; assembly: GCA_050741055.1. Classification (GTDB taxonomy): domain Bacteria; phylum Pseudomonadota; class Gammaproteobacteria; order Burkholderiales; family WYBJ01; genus WYBJ01. The sequence continues at coordinate 499 of JBOIEI010000673.1, forward strand.
GGGGCAGATGACCCGCTCCGGACATACGCGTGTACTGGCATCGCAGGGGGTCGATCCGATCGACCTCGTCATGATTCCGCGCGCCTTCGCGGTGGCAGCCGCTGCCTTCCTGCTGACCCTGCTCTTCATGCACACGGCGCTCTGGTCCGGCTACCTGGCCGCTTCGCTCGCCGGGCTGGCGAAGCGCTCTCCGGATGAATTCACGGCCGCCGTGCTCGGCATCATGTCGCTGAACGATTACCTGTTGCTGATCGTCAAGCCGCTCCTGACCGGCTACGTCGTGGGGTATCTTTCGATCTGGTTCGGCAGCCGCGTCGAGCACGGTCCGCAGGGTATCCGGCGCGCACTGCCCAAGGCGTTCGCCACCTCGCTCATCGCCACGATCGCGATCGGCGCCCTGATCACGGCGCTGCTGTAGCCTATGGAATCCGCGACCGTCGGCCCGTCCGCCGCCGCCACGCCGATGCTATCGGCATCCGGCATGCAGGTCGGCGCCCGCGGCGCCTTTCCGGCGCTGACGCTGGACTTCGTCCTGTGCGCTGGCGAGCTGCAGCTGATCCACTCGCGACACAAGGAGCGTAGCAGCGACATCGCCGATGTCCTGCTCGGTCTGGCCGATGCCGGAACCGGCGTTGTCCATTTCCTCGGTCGCGCCTGGCACGACCTCACCCGGCACGAAGCATTCGAGCTGCGACGCGCAATCGCCCGAGTGCAGGATCGAGGCAACTGGATGGAAGGCCGATCGGTGATAGACGATCTTCTGCTGCCGGCACGGCATCACACGATCCTGCCCGAGCATGAGCTGCGCGGCCGCGCCAGCGTACTGGCACGGCAGTTCGGACTGCCCGGTCTGCCGCTGCTTCTACCCTCGGACTGCGCGCCCGGCGATCTGGAGCGGGCGGCTTGCGTCAGGGCCTTCCTCGGCCGTCCCGCACTGCTCGTGCTGGAGCATCCGATGGCGTTCGAGGACTCGGACTTGCTGCTGCCGCTGATGAACGCGATCCAGCAGATGCGCAGGCGCGGTGGCTCCGTGATCTGGTTCACCGAGCACGGGTTGCACGCCATGGAGGCCAGCCTGACGGCCGACCGCCATTGCGAGCTGGTCGATACGCATTTGATCGATCTGAAGCAGAAGCGCCGATGAAGCATACCTGCCGGCAGTTCGTGTTGCACGCTTGCGCGCCATGCCCGATGGGTGCGCCGGGAAGCGGAAGGTAGAGCCAAATGGAAACCTCACGGGAACGTTATCGGTACGTCTTGCTGGGCGCGTTCGTGTTGATCGCGGCTGGCTTGTTTGTCCTCGGCATGCTGCAGTCGAAGGCGGTGCAGGAATGGCTGAACCCGAGCAAGGCACTGCGCCTGGTGATGCCCGACGAAGGACTGTTCGGTCTGAGCCAGGGCGCGAAAATCGAGATCCTCGGCACGCCGGCCGGGAGGGTCACCCGGATCGTCATAGACCCGGACGAGAAGATTCACGCGCAAGCGCAGATCGATCCGTCGATGAGCCCGTTCGTGCGACGGGATTCCAAGGCGATCATCCGCAAGACCTTCGGCGTGGCCGGCGAGTCCTACGTGGAGATCACGCGTGGCCACGGGGAGCCGTTGGACTGGGACTACGCCGTGCTGACGGTCGAAGCCGACCGCGCACCCACCGAGAACATCGGCGAGATCATGCAGGACCTGCGCAGCCGCGTGATGCCGATCCTCGCGCAGACCGAGCGGGCCGTCACGGCACTCGCCGACCTCACCGAGCGTCTCGCCGACCCGAAGGGCGACCTTCAGGTCACGCTGGGCGCCGTCGGTACGTTGACCGCTCGCATCGAGCGCGGCGAGGGATCGTTGGGTCGCGTGCTCGCCAACGACGCCATGGCGCGCGAGCTCGAGGCGCTGCTCGGCAACGCGAACGCCACGATGCAAGCACTGGGCCCCATTCTCGACGAGCTGCGCACCACGGCCACGCAGGTCGCCTCGCTGACGACTTCGATCAACGCGCAGAGCAAGGATCTGCCGCACGTCGGCGAACAGCTCAACTCGATACTGGTCTCGCTGGAGCAAATCATGGGTGACATCAGCAAGAC
>JBOIEI010000674.1:0-11515 GCA_050741055.1 Burkholderiales bacterium
GTCATCTGCTATGGCCTGGGCATGCTGATCTGGGTCCTGCCCTACGCCAGATGACACGAGGAGATGCCCATGTACAACCATATTCTGCTGCCGACGGATGGCTCTGCCTTGGCCCGCGAGGCAGCGCAAGCCGGCGTGAAGCTTGCTCAAGTTCTAGGCGCGCGGGTCACAGGCTTTTATGCCGCACCACCAGCGACGCCGGTCGAGTTCAAAGGCATTCTTCCGGTCGGTTTTATCGATCCGGTCGAGCATGCGGTCGCGATCGAAAAGGCCGCCGCAAAGCATCTAGATGTGATCCCCAAGGCGGCGGCGCGTGCGCAGGTGCCTTGTCAGGTAAAGCATGTCACCAGCGACTATCCGGCCGATGCCATCATCGTTGCAGCCAAGAAGTACAAATGCGACCTGATCTTCATGGCCTCGCATGGCCGGCGCGGTGTGAGGCGCGACAGCATGCTGGGTACTCAGACGCAGAGGGTACTGGCTGAATCAAAAATACCGGTACTTGTTCATCGTTAAGGGCTGTTTTGTTTATGAAGAGGTCCACGCGGATCGGAACTATCGCGGACACGTTGGAGCGCGATCTCAAAGCGCACCCGTTTCCCCGCCCTGATCCAGCGCTCCTAAATCGGCTGAGATTTCTTTGCGTGAAACTCGAAGACGTCGACGAATGCGCTCTTGAACAGGCGACTCAGCTGTTTTCGCGTGCCGACGCATATTACGGCAGTCGCGTCGCACAAGATGCCCCGTACAATTCCGATGCCTTGTTTGATGAAATGCTCGGATTTGTGGATCGCATGCGCGTGCAAGCTATGGTGAGGGCAGGCCATCCGGGTACGGACGAGATGTAAGGCGGCTTCTCGACAGATCCCGGAAGGCCCCAAATCGCGAGACCAATCGTGCCGGAGCAGAAGCGTGCGAATTCAACCGCCGACTGTATACGTAACTGATACAGGCACCCCAAAGGGGCGTGGAGTATTCGCGTCGAAATCGTTCCAAAACGAGGAAGTCGTAGAAATCTGTCCGGTGATTGTGCTGCGCGGATCGTTCTGGAAGCTTCCAGTGGAACTCCAACGGCTCACCCGCTTGGTTGTCGGTGCCGACTTGCGTGCGAGCGAGCAGGCGAATTGCTCCGCGAAGATCGTTCATGCGGGACGGTTGATCCCGCTCACTGCAAGGTGCGGGATGTCTGCTTAGCGAATCGGCTTTCAGGTTCGGTAGCTTGTCAGCTGCGCGTCGCACATCGGCGTTGTCGTCGTGTATCCGTGCCAACTCTGCGATCGCGAGGTCCTAAAGTCTCGATTCAGGCGCCGGCCATACCTTCCCATGTAGATGATCTGGAATCGGCAGCCGCAGCCACCACGGAAAGCGGCGGTCGAATCGCATACCGAGCAGGGACGAAGATCACCGCGATGGACAGCAGCGCCTTGTCGGTGGCGATGCAACCCTTCGCATGCCACACCGTCGACCGCAGCAGCTCTAGCTTGTTCAGTATATTCGCGGACAAGCTTATCAAGCCCGAAGCGCTTCTGGCCGCAAGTGTGAGTTCGCAGGATCAACGAAGCGGACGTTCGGCAGTCCAAAGAAATCAATGTTATCAGTCCGCCAGATTGCTGACGTAGCCGCGGGCGCTTCCCAACGGCCGCACTGGCCGAAATGCCGCCGCAAAGTCGAACTGAGACGGACCGACCGTCTAGTCCTCGGCCAGTGCTGTCTTCGGCGCGCCTTCCGTACTACGTCGGCAATATAGGGAACTGCTGACGCTGGAGGATTCCGATGGCTAACCGGCATCAAGCGGCTCTTGGCGGCGAACGCTGTACCGCCTGGAGCCGACCCGAAGGCTACGCGTACTGGGTGAACTGCCAGGTGGCAGGCTGCATAGCCCGCCCGAGGCTTTGCGCAGGGCTCTCGGTAACGTGGCAGCCACGACCGTCAGCGTCATGATGGACCAGTCGATGCTGACGGCAATGACGCGCTCGTATTTCGGCGCCAAGTTTTTGGGCTATAACTTCAAATTGGCAGCCATTCCCAACGACGTGAATATCGGCAATGACCCGCTTGCTTTCGATCCGAAACAGATGCGGGCGGCGTTCGATGCGGGACGCGCCATGGCGAAGAAGCCCGACCACTGGATGACCGTTCCGCCCAACACCGGCGATATTCCGAACTGGGCGCTCGAGCAGATCAAGTAGGGCAGATCAAGTAGGCGCTGCTTTCCAACGTCGGTTTAACCAGGCGATCCTGTGCCCGCAGGGATCGCGTTTCCGGCCCTGAATATCGGCATAGTCATAGTACGTGCCAACAACGCATGCGCGGCTACGTGCTCATCAGCAATGCGCCGATGCTGGGCTCGGCGCGGCGGCTGGGTCAAGTCATACCTGGCGCCTGGACATACGTCGCTACGTCCACCGTATCCATCTGCTCCGGCAGGAGGTAGCGCTCGGCGTACTCGCGGTATACGCCGGAGGTCAGAAAGAGCTCGAACAGCTCCGGATCGACGTGTTGATCCTTGCGCATCGAGCTCATGATGCTGATCGCTTCGGACAGCGTCTTTGCCTTTTTGTAAGGGCGATCCCGGGCGGTGAGGGCCTCGAAGATGTCGGCAATTGCCATCATGCGCGCGACCGGGCTCATCTGGTCGCGAGTGAGTCGCTTCGGATAGCCGGTGCCGTCCATCTTCTCATGGTGCCCGCCGGCGATCTCCGGCACCTGTCGGAGGTGACGCGGGAGCGGTAGCGACGACAGCATGATGATGGTATGGATCATATGCTCGTTGATCTTGTAGCGCTCCTCCTCGGACAGCGTTCCGCGCGCGACGGAGATGTTGTAGAGCTCGCCACGGTTGTAGAGGACTTCCGGGGACTTCACCCGGAAACCCCAGCAGTTCTCCGCGTCGATGCGCTCCTCGGGCCGGCGTTCGATGATGTGTTCGGGTTTGTCGGCGAGCAGCGTTTCGACTGCCGGCAGGGGCGCCGCCGGCGTACGCTCTTTTCGCCTGTGCTCTTCGTGCGCGATGCCGATCCGATCGTCGAGCGTGCGCATCCAGCGGCGCGCGGCGATCGCCTGCAGGCGCGCGACGCGCTCCGGCGCCATGAACTCGTGTCCCTGGTTGCATTCGGCGACGAATGCGAACTCCTCGTCGAGCGTTTGCCACTGCGCCTCGAGCACCGTGCGCAGCCGCGCCGGATCGCCGCCTTCCGCGACTCGCTTCCAGTAGTCGATCTCGGCGTCACGCTTGAGCACCTCGAAGCGGATTCGCACTTCGTGGATGCGGTCGTAGATCGTTTCGAGCTTGGTCGCCTTGTCGACGACGTACTCGGGCGTGGTGACCTTGCCGCAGTCGTGCAGCCATGCGCCCAGATGCACCGCCTCCCAGTCTTCCTCGGTGAGCTGGAAGTCCTTGTACGGCCCCGTGGTTGCCGCACAGGCTGCGCGGGCGAGCATTTTCGTCAGCTCGGGCACGCGCGCGCAGTGGCCGCCGGTGTACGGGCTTTTCGCGTCGATTGCGGCCGCGATCAGCCGGATGAAGGCCTCGAACAGCGCCTTCTGAGTCTGCAGCAGCTGCTTGGTCTCGAGCGATACCGCGCAGGCGCCGGTGAGTGCGCCGACAAAGTCGACGAGGTCCTGCCCGACGCCCGCGCGCTCGGGGCAGACAATCGCCACCACGCCGAGCAGTTCACGTCGCCGGTTGGCGAGCGGCGCGACGACGAGCATCGCTTGCCCGTCGTCGATCGTGGCGAGCAGCACGTCGAGGTCCGCGGTCGACGGATCCCCGCGCTGCACGCGAAACGCTCGCGCTGCGCTGGCACGCACCGCTTCGCGTACCGGGTGAGCGGGCAAGTCCTCGGCGAGGTCGATCGGGGAGGGCTTGGCGACTGCCGGCCGAGCGTCCGCGAGCCGCACCACGGCCGGGGTCAGTGTGCCGCAGCCATCCTCCGCTAGATAGAGCGCACCGCCCTGCGCGCCGGAGAATGCAATCGTCTCATCGAGCAGCCGCGGCATCAGCCGGTCGAGGTCGGGCTCGGCGGCGACCGTGGCGGTTACGTCGAGGAAGCGGCGGATGGTCCGCTTCATCTCGTCGAGTGTTCTTGCGAGCTGATCGACTTCCTTCACCACGCAGGCGACCTGGATCGGCCGCGAGAATTCGAAGCGCCGGATTGCCTTCGTCTCAGCGACGAGCGCGCGCATCGGGCGGGCGACGATGTTCGCGGCGGCCAGCGCCAGCACCAACGCGAGGGCGAGCACGAGGCCTGTGGTCAGCGCGGAGTCACGCGCAATCGCCCGTGCCTCTGTGAGCAACTCGTCCAGCGGTACTGCCAACACGAGCCGCGGTGCCGCCGCGAGACCCTGCAGAGGCAGCGGCGCAATCATCGAGCGCCAGGCCCGGCCGCCGACATCGAGCTCGGCGCTCTCCGGCTTGCTCGTCGAGGCGACACGCCCGGCGAGCGCGGTGAGGACCGGCACGTCGAGCTGGGCGAGTGGCACAGGAACCGGCAGTTCACCAGCACCACCTGACCGGAGGGCGCGGCCCGTACCCGGATGCGCGATAACGTCTCCGGCGCCGCTCACGATCGCAATGGCGCTTCCCGGCGTGATCCGCTGGTGCGCCAAGGCGTCCGAGATCGTACGCAACGTCACGTCTGCGCCGACCACGGCCTTTGCGCCGGGCGCGCGGCGCGCGAGCGTGATGCCCAACTCCTGGGTGGTGAAGAAGACGTAGGGTGGAATCTTCACCTGACCCGCAACGGCCACTGCAGCGCGATACCAGGGCCGCCCGCGCGGGTCGAATTGGACGTAGTCCGGACGGGCAACCGTCGCGAGACGCTCGAAGCCGGCGTCCAGCCAGATGAAGGTGCCCGTTGCATTGGCGTTACGCTCGATGCTCTGCACGAGATAGGCCGCACGCTCCGGCGCGCCCAGCTGCTGCCGCCGCTCGGAGGCATCGGGCACGCGTCGAAGCAGGAAAAAGTCTCCGTTCGCGTAGCCGACATAAAGCGCGGAGAGATACGGCGAGGAGCCGAGCGCCTCCCGCAGGAGCGGCAGCGTGTCGAGGCGTTCGGCCAGGGTGCCCGCAGTTGGGAGCCGCGTGTGAACGAGCATGTCGACGAGTGCTTCGTTCGGGGCGACGATCCGGCGCACCTCGTGCATCGTCTCGCGTGCCACGCGGTCGAACAGGTCGGTCGCGGCGTGCGTGAGCATCGCGCTCGTGCGGCTGTAGGCAAGCCCACCAATAGCGAATCCGGCGACCAGCAGCAACCCCGCGAACAGCGCGCCAATGATCATGGCGAGCGGGTAGCGCCGGGGTCGTTCGCCGGACCCATAGGGGGCGTCATGCATGCCGCGTTGCCGGAGGTCCCGCGACTTGGCACACGAATCAGCGGACCAGGACACGAGCTTCCGGCCGTGGTAGCTGTCAGAGGACTTCGAGTGCGAGCGCGATACCCTGGCCGCCGCCGATGCACAGGGTGACGACGCCGCGGCGCAGTCCGTCGCGCTTCATCGAGTGCAGCAAGCGGGTCGTCAGCACCGCACCGCTGGCACCGATCGGGTGGCCGTGCGCGATCGCGCCGCCCTCGACATTCACCACGTCCTCGGCAAGCTCGAGCTCGCGCGTGCATGCAATTGCGATCGCCGCGAATGCTTCGTTGATCTCGATGCGCTCGAGATCCGAGATCTTCCAACCCGCGCGCGCGAGCGCCTGGTGCACCGCCGGCACGGGCCCGAGACCGAAAAATCCCGGCTCGACGCCCGCCACACCGTATCCCGCGAGCCGTGCCATCGGCTCGAGCGCGTTCTTTTCCGCCCACGCGCGTTCGGCCACGATCACGGCGGCTGCGCCCGTGTTCAGCCCGGGTGCGTTGCCGGCGGTAATGGTGCCGTCCTTGCGGAAGGCCGGCCGCAGCCTCGCCAGTGTCGCAACCGTGGTGTCTGCACGATTGTGCTCGTCCCTGGCAAACGCTTCGGGGCCTTTGCGGCCTTTGACCGTGACCGCGACGATCTCTGCATCGAACTTGCCTGCGGCTTGCGCCGCGCTGAAGCGCTGCTGCGATCGCGCGGCCCACGCATCCTGCTGCTCGCGCCCGATACCGTATTTCGCAGCGAGGTCCTCGGTATGCCAGCCCGAGTGTTCTCCGCTGAACGCGTCGTGCAAGCCGTCGAGCAGCATGCTGTCGTGGAGGGTGGCGTCGCCCATCCGGTAGCCCCAGCGGCCGCCCGACACGAGATAGGGCGCCATATCCATGTTCTCCATACCGCCTGCGATGGCGCAAGTGGCGTTGCCGGTAGCAATCTCGAGCGCGGCCGAGACGATGGCCTGGGCGCCCGAGCCGCATACGCGATTGACCGTCAATGCCGGCGTCGAAACCGGAATCCCCGCGGCGAGGGCGGCTTGCCTCGCGGAATTCATCTTCGCACCCGCCTGCACGACATGTCCCATCACGACACTGTCGATCCTGTCGGCTGCGAGGCCGGCGCGCTCGCGCGCTGCGCCGATCGCCATGCCGCCGAGCTGCGGTGCGGGGCTGCTCTTGAGCGTGCCGCCGTAGGTGCCGATGGCGGTGCGGACGGGATGGCAAAGCGCGACGGAACGATGGTCCATGACGGCGCTCCTGCTATTTGTACGAGCGAAATTAGCGCAGAGCATGCGCGCCCATAATTGGACGTTGGTCTCATCGAAGGCGGTAGCGTCGGAGCTGGGCGGTGCCGGCTCGCGAGCGCAATGGGACCTTAGGCCGATGCGCGTGCCATCTGCCTGTGCCTACACTGTCTGACAAGGCATCGCGTTGCGTAGGGAACTGGGGGGCCATCATGCCGCGAGAGAACTTCACGTGCAGGCCGAAGAAGAGCGGTTCGCAGGCTCTCATCGCCATCGTCGACGACGAAGAATCCGTTTGCAACGCGCTGAGCCGCCTCATGCGCTCGGTGGGATTCCTGGCCGCAACCTTCTCTTCGGGCCGCCAGTTCATGGCTTGGTCGGCCGAGCGCAGACCGGATTGCGTCGTACTCGACGTGCACATGCCGCAGCCCGACGGCATCGAGATCCACACGCAATTGCAGTCCGCGATGCAGGGGGCGAACGTTCCGATCATCCTCATCACAGGGCACGATACGCCCGAGATCAGTGAAATCGCAATCGAACAGGGCGTGCACGCTTGCCTGCGCAAACCAGTAGACGACGTGCTGCTGCTGGCGGCGATCAACGCAGCGCTTGCGGGCTCGGCTCCCTGTCGCTGAGCACGCGCTCGCGGCGCGACAACTGGCCGACCACGCTGTTCACAGGCCGCCAATCGTGCGGTAGACCGGGCGCCGCGCCTGCATCAGCGGCGGCGGATGCGCGCTCTTCTCGATGCTTGCAGCCCCGTGTCCCTGTGCAGGACAATGGCAACGGCGATCCCTGCTGGGCATCTCGCCCGCCTTTGGGTAACGCGCCGGAGTCTCGACCATGAGCGACGAAATCCTGACTGACACGCCCTGCGTGTTCATCATCGACGATACCGCCGAGGTGCGGCGCGGGCTCGAGCGTCTCCTGCAATCCGTGCGGCTGAATGCCGAGAGTTTTGACTCGGCGCAGGCATTTCTCGAGCGCGCGTCGTATGCGGGTACGGGTTGCGTCATACTCGACGTGCGCATGCCCGGGATGAACGGGCCCGAGTTGCACGAGCAGCTGGCGCAGCTCGGGATCGATCTGCCCGTGGTTTACCTCACGGGACACGGCGATGTGCACACCGGAGTCAAGGCGATGAAGGACGGCGCGGTGGATTTTCTGCTCAAACCAGTCGAGGACGAAGTCCTGCTGGCGACTGTCTCGCAGGCTCTGGCCCGGCACGCGGCGCAGCGGGCGCTCGCTCGCGAGCGAGGTCAGTGCAACGCGCGCCTGGCACGGCTTTCCTTGCGTGAGCGCGAAGTGATGGAATTGGTCATCGCCGGACGACTGAACAAGCAGATCGCCTACGACCTGGGCATCTCGGAAAAAACGGTCAAGGCGCATCGCGGCCGCGTGATGGAGAAAGTGGAAGTGCGCTCGGTGGCCGAGCTGGTGCGCCTGTGCGAGGCGGCCGGCATCCCGCCTCGCTCGAATGGGGCACAGCCCAGTCGTGCTACGACATCGGCCTGATTGCAGCAAGCCGCAGGACGCACAATCAGGCACATATCTTGCGGCACGGGCTCGTGCCGCGCTACCCGTGCCTTCGCAGGCGCCAAGAGCTCCCGCTTCGTGACTTGCCAGCAGGCATATTTGCAATGGATCGCGTAAACGCTACCTGCTGCGAGCAGCGGGAGATTTTCATCGTCATCGGCTTTGGCGGCTTTTTTTTCAGGCGGTGAATGCAAGCGGAAGCGTGATGGGAATGCCAACAGAATCGACCGGAACTGCATTTGCGCCGTTATGTCGTACGGAGTGACATTCATGAATATGGCGCGTACTACTGCCGGGCGCATGCACGGATGAATGAAGCGATCGTATCGCTGCGCTGCGTGGCCGTCGTGGAGGACGAACAGCCCGTGCGCAAAGCGCTCGAACGGCTCCTCCGATCAGCCGGTTTTTCCGTCAGGTCATTCGACTCGGGTGCCGCCTTCCTCGACTCCCTGGGCGAGTTCCAGCCCAGTTGCGTGGTGCTCGATCTGCACATGCCGCCACCCAACGGCTTCGATGTCCTCGAAATTCTCCACCGCGGCGAGAGCAATCTCGCGATCGTGGTGATCAGTGCCGAGCACAGCAGTCATAACTGCACCCGCGTCCGCAGCTGCGGTGCAAAGAGTTTCCTTGCAAAACCTGTCGACGAAGCGTTGCTGCTCGACGCCGTGGAGACTGCCATGCGGGCGCAAGGGCAGGGGCAATAGAGTCGTTAGTAAGCGGCACCAAACGGTGTCGGGAAGTCGCTGCCGGGTGCGCTTCAACAGCGGGCTGACGGGCGAGCCGTACGCGCACGCCGTTGCCAGCGATCATGGCCATCGCGGCGGTTGCCAAAGCGCAACGTGTCACTGCTCCTATTCTTATCGGGCCGCTCGAGGTATGGCAGAGCAGTCGTTTCGTCCTTCGAGGAAGCCACGGCTAGGATTCACGATGGTCGCGCGCGCGATTCATGCGGGGTGGAGCCTGTCCAGCGTTTGAACGCGCGAGTGAAAGCGCTGACCTCCGAGTAACCCAAGAGAAATGCGATTTCGGTGATCGTTCGCTGTTTGTCTTTCAGATATTCCAGCGCGAGTCGCCGCCGGGCATCGGCGAGCAAATCTCTGTAGACTACCCCGTGCGCTTTCAAGCGTCTCTCCAGAGTCCGCGCGTTCATCGCGAGCTTCGCCGCGATTCGCTCCAGTTTGACGTCTCCGCATTCGAGCGATGGTGCGATCGCGCTGCGAATGCTTTCGAGCAACACATCCTCCGGCTGCGTGCCGGCGAGAGCTCGGTCGAGGTGGCGTCTGAGCGCGCGATAGAGCTTGTGATCGGCGCCTGCTACACAGCACTCGATGAATCCGCGATCGACGACCAGCGCATTCGTCGCGCAACCGAAGCAGACCCGGGGGCCGAAGATGTCCTCGTAATTGCACGCCGCACCCCGCTTGTGCGCGAACTGGATTTCGCCTGGCATCCAGGCTTCGCCTGCCGCGGCGCGTAAAGTCTTGACCAGCACCGCCATGCTGTACTCGTTGTGCTGGCGGATCAACGCGTTCTCCGAGCTCTTCAGCAGATAACGCAGGTATCCGCGCTTTCCCTCGATGCTGAACGACACGCGTGGCGCATGGTTGTGAAGGTGCAGATAGCGTTCGATGTTGCGCATTGCGGCAGCGACCGTCGGTGAATTCACGATGACGTAGGCGAGAATGCCGATGTCTTTGGGGTCGAAGCGCACCCCGAAATGCAGGCCGAAGCAGGAATCACCCGTCGATCGTGCCGACTCCTCCAACAGGCGTGAAAAAGCGCTGCTTCGCATAAGGCCGTCTCGCCGCAGGAGGGTCGATCGCTCGACACCCGCATTGCGAAGTACGCGCTCGGCTCTGCCACCGGCCTCGGCGATGGCATCGAGAATCCCGGTCGCCACAGTGACCGATACCATGTCCGTTGCGCTCATCGGACTTCTCCGCACAACTTGCGCTCCCGCTGCGCGCGTCGCGAAATGTCAATGTTCTGTCGGACACGGTCAAGACAGGACGCGGGACTGCCTTTAGCATCGCGCCCCTATGAGCTCTTCGCATGCACAGCACCCTCCAAGGCCGCTCATCGCCATCGTGGACGACGACGCAATGGTCTGCCGCGCGCTCAAAAGAATCGTGTCGTCGCTCGGTATCCAGGCGGAAACATTCTCGGGGGCTCGTGCGTTCATCGATGCGCTGGACCATGGGCCGTCGTTCCAGCCGGCATGCGTCGTGCTCGATATGCATATGCCGGATCTAAGCGGTCTCGCGATTCAGAAGCATCTCGCTTCCAGCAGGCCGGCCGTCCCCGTGATCTTCTTGAGCGGCTGCATCAAGATGCACGAACGCGAGCAGGCGCTCGCCGCGGGCGCGCTCGCGGTTTTCCACAAACCGCTGTGTGATGACATGCAAGCGTTCATCACGGTATTGACCGCCGCGCTCAAGCGCTGAGCCAGTCCATCGTTATCGCGCGCCGCGTTCGCGGATGCGATCGAATTACGCCGAATTTACGATTCACCATACTAGAGCGCCATTCGGGGAACGTCCGGCGGCACGACCAGTTTCGCTTCGGTGGCCGCCAACACCTGTTCTACCGACACGCCCGGGGCGGTCTCGACAAGCTTGGCTTGTCCGTTCGAGAACGATATCACCGCCAGTTCCGTGACTACCAGATCGACCGGTCGAAGCGACGTCAGCGGCAGTTGGCACTGGCGCAGGATCTTCGGATTGCCTTTCGCGGTGTGCTGCATGGCGACGATGACGCGCTTCGCACCCGTTGCGAGGTCCATGGCGCCGCCCATTCCGGGCACGAGCTTGCCGGGGATCATCCAGTTGGCGAGATGCCCGACTTCGTCAACCTGCAGCCCACCGAGCACCGTGACGTCCACGTGGCCGCCGCGAATCAGGCCGAAGGACATGGCGCTGTCGAAGGTGCATGCGCCCGGCAACGCGGTTACGGGTCTTCCGGCCGCGTCGGTCAGAAAGCGCTGCGCCATGCCGCCCTCGGGAATCGGGCCGGTGCCGATCAGACCGTTTTCGGACTGAAAGAAGACGTTCAGGCCGGCGGGGAGGTAGTTGGCGACTTGCGTCGGAATGCCGATGCCCAGGTTCACCAGCATCCCTGAGCGCAGCTCCTGCGCAATACGCTTGGCGATAATCGTTTGTGCATCCATGGCGGCACCTGTCTCAATCGTGGGAGATAACGTAATCGACCAGCGGGGCCGGGGTGACGACATGGTCGGGTGAGATCAATCCCACCGGCACGATGTGCTCCGCCTCCACGATCACCTTGTCTGCGGCCATAGCCATGAGCGGATTGAAGTTGCGCGCCGTCAGCGCATAGGTGAGGTTGCCCATGTAATCGCACAGGAAGGCCTGCACCAGGGCGAAA
>JBOIEI010000675.1:0-2706 GCA_050741055.1 Burkholderiales bacterium
GTCCAGGTGCTGTGGGCGAAATACCCGTTCGATATCATCAACCAGCTCGGCGGCCGCGTCGGCCGCGCGGCGCACGAGCATGCCCGCATCATCGATGCGGTGGTCTCGCGCAACGAGGAAGCGGCCGCGGCCGCGACGCGCGAGCACATCTATGCGGGCTGGAACGAGTTGAAGACGGCGCTCGAAGCCGACCCCGCCCTGGTGGACCAGGGCACGGCGCAAGCCGCGGCTTGACCGCGCCCGCGATCATCGTACCCATGCCGCACGCTGCCGCGCAGACGCGCCCCGGTTAGAGCAAGGCAAATCCAAGGAGGAAGCAGATGCGAATCGCATCCAAGGTGCTGCACCGCGACCAGGACGGCGTGTCGGGATTCGTAGCCTACCCTGCTACCGCGGCGCGCAGGCCCGGCGTGCTGGTGCTCCATCATGCCAACGGCGTGACCGCGGATCTCAAGACCACGGCGGCGGATCTGGCTCGACTGGGCTACGCGACCCTGGTCCCGAATCTGTACCACATGCTCGGCGTTGCGGGCGACAGCCACATCGGCCGCGGCGCGGAGCTGCAACAGCGCCTGAACGACAACGAGTTCCTGCGCGTGATCGGCGACGCATGGCGCTTCCTCGCCAGGCGCGCCGATGTCGACCCGACCCGCACCGGCATCATCGCCCACTCCATGGGCGGCCGGCTCGCGATCCCCTTCGCCGCCGATACGCCTGAGCTGCGCGCGCTGGTGCTCTACTATCCTTCGGTGCGCGACGAGATCGAGACGGCGCTGCGGCCGCGACACGCATTCGACCTGGCGCGAACGATCAAGTGCCCCTCGATGGTGATCTACGGCGGGCGCGACCACATCGCCACCGCCGAGACGCGCAGGCGGCTGTGGGAAAGCTTCCACGCCAGCGGCCAGCCGTTCGAGTGGCATTTCTACTCGCATGCCCGCCACGGCTTCGCCTCGCCCGATTCCGACGGCTATCAACCCGAGATGGCATCGATCGTGTGGCCGCTGGTAACCGAGTTCCTGCAGCGGGCGCTGGTGGAGCCGCCGGTGGCGTGAACGCCGCCACCCGCACGCAGCCTCGGCTTTCGCGTCGAGCGAGAATCCCGCACGCCTCGCGCAACGCTCGCTGTCCGGCAGCGGCGTCAGCCGTTACAATCGACTGGTTGCCTGCGATCCGACGCCATGATCCAAGCGCTCACGATAGCCCACACTTCGGACGTTCATCTGCACGACGGGGACGATGCCGCGCCCATCCGGGCTGCATTCGAGCGCGTCGTCGATACCGTGCTCGACACCCGCTCGGATCTATTTCTGATCGCCGGCGACCTGTTCGATCACACCCGCATCCAGGGCGACGTGATCGACTTCGTCTACGAGCAGCTCGCGCGCGTGGACTGCCCCACCGTCATCATTCCCGGCAATCACGATTGCTGGCAGGAGCGCTCGGTCCTGCAACGCATGGACTTTCGCCGCGCCGGCCACCATGTCGTCCTGCTCGACCAGCCCGACGGCGCAGTGGTGGAGTTTCCCGAATTGCATGCCACGGTGTGGGGACGCTGCATGCTCGACCACGCGCCCAGCAACAAGCCAATGGCGAACGCTCCTGCGCGCACGCGCGATCTGTGGCACATCGGCATGGCGCACGGACTGTACAGCGAGGATGCGGAAAGCGATCGCTCCTCGATCATCACTGCGCAGGAGATCGAGACGTCCGGCTTCGATTACCTGGCACTCGGCCACGTGCACATGCACCGGCAGATCCGCCATGGGCGCACCGTCGCGTGCTATCCCGGCGTTCCCGCCGCGCAGCTCGGCACGCGAGCCAACGGCAGCATGGCGATCGTCGCACTGGAACCGGGCAAGCGCGCCCGGGTCACGGATCACATTCTGGAATAGCGCTCCGCGACGCTCAGGCGTCCGCGAGAAAACTGCCCATGCTGGCGGCGAACGCATCCGGTTGATCGGTGAAGAGCGCGTGGCCGGCGCCTTCGATGCGCTCGATCCGGAGCCGCGGCATGGTCGCTGCCATGCGTTGGGCCAGCTCCTCGTTCACCACGCGGCTCACGCCGCCGTACTGCAACAGCGTCGGCGCCTCGATACGCCGCACCGTCTCCCACAGATCGACCACCGGGCCACGTCCCCGTGTCCGCTGCAGCAGCGCCGGATCGTACTTCCAGGTGTAGCGGCCATCGTCGAGCCGGCGCATGCCGTGGCGCACGCTCTCTTCGATCATGTGGCGCGGGGCGCGGAACATGAGCTGCGCGAGGTATTCACAAGCTTCTTCCTGCGAATCGAACGCGCGTGGCGGGGGCGTCTCGGCGATGCGCGACAGATCGGCGTCGGGACCGATGTTGGCCGGCCGCCCGGCGGCGATATCGACCAGCACCAGCCGCTCGACCTGGCTGGGATGGCGTTCGGTGAAGAGCATCGAAACGCGCCCGCCGAGCGAATGGCCGACCAGCGTGAAGCGCTCGAGGCTGCGCTCGGCGACGATCGCGCGCAGGTCCTGATAGAAATCCTCCAGGCCGTAGCCCTGGTTCGCGCACCAGCCGCTGTCGCCGTGACCGCGCTGGTCGACCGCGACGATATGGTACCGATCGCTGAAGCGGCGGCAGAAGTCGTTCCAGACGTGCGCGTGCAACCGGCTGCCATGGACCAGCACGATAGTGGGATGGTCCGGATTGCCCCAATCGAGATGGTGCAGACG
>JBOIEI010000676.1:0-3268 GCA_050741055.1 Burkholderiales bacterium
CTGCAGGTCTGTATCTGACCCTGGCTGCGCTGCACCTCATTCCCGAAGCCTGGCCGGCAGCCGAACGCTCGAGCTGGGTTCTGCTCGCAACGGCGGTGGCGCTATTCGCGCTTGCGCGCGCCATCGCGCTGACGGCCTTGCGCCGGCTGCTTCGCTGGCGTTGCGCGAGCGACGCCTGGAGCAAGATGATTTCGCAGGGGTCGCGCAGCCGCTGAACGTGCCGTGGCCGCCGGCGCAGCAAGCGCCTGCCATGCCGGGTGAGCGCGGATGAGACCGAGCGCCCGCTCGAGCAATATCTTCCCCGGCTCCGCCCGATGCCAGGTCGAAGCACCCGAAGGATGGGGCAACGGAATCAAATCGGTGTCCACACCCTGCAGCGGCAGGCAATAGCACTTTCCGATCACCGCATCGAGCCGATCCACCGCCATGAAGCGGCCGATCGCCAGCCGGCCAACCGGGATCACGAGCGCAGGCCGCAACAACCGCAGCTCGGCCTCGAGCCAGGGTGCGCAATTGGCGATTTCGCGCGGCGACGGCACCCGGTCTCCGCCCGCCGGATTCTTGCCGGGAAAGCAGCGGCACACTGCCGCCATATAGAGGCGCGTGCGCAAGGCTTCTTCCGCCAGGCCGATGCTCTCGAACCAGCGGAACATGGTCTTTCCGGCCGTCCAGGCGAACGGCCTGCGCAGCAGCAATTCCTTCGATCCGGGCGCCTGGCCGACCAGCACGATCCCGGATGCAACCGGGTTGCCGAGCACGGGCCGACCTTGCATGCCGGCACAGCGCCGACAGCGCGCCAGCGCTTTCTGATGGCGCGCCAGCGCTTCTTGGTGGCGCGCCAGCGCGGCCTGGTGGCTCGCCAAGGAATCGCAGCCGCTCATCGCAATCGCCTCCATCATGCCGGTGGGTGGTATCGTCTCACGCTCGACCCCGCAAACGAGCACTGCTCATGTCCGATGCGAATGCCCATCGCGGAAAGTCACCCCATGCCTTCATGCAGGAAGCGCTCGATGCGCAGGCGCGGCTGCGCGAGGATCGCAGCGCATTGGTTCTCGCCGCGCTCGATGCCGAGTCTCAAGCGCTGGCATCCCGCACCGGTTACGCCGCCTCCGACGTCGAGCGGTACTTTACCGGCCGCGCCGCGAATGTCGAGGTGCCGCAGCCAAAGCTGCAGGCGTTCGGCAAGGTCACGTACAGCGCGGCCGCGCTTGCCGACCTGGAACGCATCTGTGCCGAGCTCGAAGCCGACGATCCGACCCTTGCCGCCAACTCGGTAGCGCTCATCGGAGCCGCCATGAGCGAGCTCGCGACCCGTCCTGCGCTCGGCCGTCCGGCGGAAGAAGGCTTGCGCGAGCGCGTCGTTTCACGCGGCCGCACCGGCTACGTCGCCCTCTATCGCCACCTGGAGCTCGACGACTGCGTGCTGATCGTCGCCATCCGCCACCGTTACGCAGCCGGCTATCCGCGCAGCGAGTAGCGACTTCCGGGAAGCCCCGGCGACTGTATGGCCTTGTCCCGCGCGTAGCAGCGCCTTTCGGGAAGCTCGGCGGCTATATATAGCCTTTGCCCGCCTGCGGCGGGATGGCGAAACCGGGGCGGCGCGCCAGCACGCTCCGGAGGGCACATCGCATCCTGGCACGATCGCTGCGATGGCCCTCCTGCATTTCGAACCATCCCGGGGAAACATGCAAACCAGCGCGACCAGCACGGCCGGCCACGGCAGCCGCGGCAGAAAACAACTGCTCCAGGCGAGAATGGCGCTGGCGCACGATCCGGCTGCGGTTCCGAGCATCTTGCGGGCGCCGCCCCCGCCGCGCGTGCCCACGACGCAGCTCGCGCCGCCGCGCGCGGCGAAGGTGGCGGGGCTGCGTTATGTGAACGATCTGGAACCGGGTATCGGCCGCCGCGCCTGCGGCAAGGGGCACAGCTATTTCGGCGCCGACGCGCGCGCGATCAAAGACAAGTGCACCCTCGCCCGCATCCGCGCGCTCGCGATTCCGCCCGCATGGCGCGAGGTATGGATCTGCGCCCGGGAGAACGGCCACGTGCAAGCAACCGGGCGCGATGCGCGCGGGCGCAAGCAGTATATCTATCACCAGGACTGGGTTGCCGTGCGCGACGCGAACAAGTTCGCCCGCCTGCGCGTGTTCGGCAAAGCCCTCGCCGCCATACGGCGCCGCGTTGCCGCCGATCTCGCGCTCCCCGGCATTCCGCGCGAGAAAGTGCTGGCACTGATCCTGCGCCTGCTCGATTCCACCTTGATTCGCATCGGCAACGAAGAATACGCACGCGCGAACGGTTCATACGGACTGACGACCCTTCGCTCGCGACACGTGGACGTCCATGGCAGCGAGATCCAGTTCCAGTTTCGCGGCAAGAGCGGCATCTCCCATCGGGTGGTGGTCGCCGAACCGAAGCTTGCCCGCGTCGTGCGGCGGCTGCTGGATCTGCCGGGGCAGGAGCTGTTCCAATACGCCGACGAGACCGGCGCCTTGCACACGATCGATTCGGCCGACGTGAACGACTACCTGCGCGCAATCGCGGGCGACGACTTCAGCGCCAAGGACTTTCGCACCTGGTATGCGACCCGCGCCGCTCTGCAGGGCCTCGAGCGCTGCCCGGCACCATCGAAAACCCAGGCCAGAGCCGAGGTCAAACGCGTCCTGGCAGAGATCGCGAAAAAGCTCGGCAACACGCCGGCCATCTGCCGCAAATCCTACGTGCATCCGGCGGTCATCGAAGCTTTCATGGCCGGCCAGCTACCGGCGTCGGCGGCCATACGCCGCGGCCTCAGCGAGCGGCTGTTCCGGCTGCTCGCACGCGCCAATCGCCGCCCGTGCGCAGTCAACGGTCAGGGGTCCACTGCCACGCCGAACTGACGCCGCAGCGCTTGCGCGCGTTCGTACGCAAATTTGGTCCTGCTGGCGCCCGGATGCTTCTGTTATAGTGGGTTACGCTGCAACTGCAGTCGCGGCCGGCGGCCAAGCGGTCTCGAAGCCACATAGAGCGCAGCCGCCACGGCTATCGCAGGCCACATCCACACCCGAGCCGATCGCTGCCAGGCCGCCATTCGAAAGCCCGCAGCTCTCTTCAAACCGCACAGGAGGTGAACCATGTCACTGCATATTGGCGACGATGCGCCCGATTTCAGCGCCGAAACCACGCAAGGCCCGATTCGCTTTCACGAATGGATCGGCAACAGCTGGGCGGTTCTTTTCTCGCATCCGAAGGACTTCACCCCGGTGTGCACCACCGAGCTCGGATGCGT
>JBOIEI010000677.1:0-2082 GCA_050741055.1 Burkholderiales bacterium
TGGCACCGGAGGCCACCGCGACCAGCGTTTCGTTGCGCGCCCCCTTGCGCTCGACGTAGCGTTTCGCGCCCGCGATCGACAAGGCCCCGGCCGGCTCGAGAATCGAGCGCGTGTCCTGGAAAACGTCCTTGATGGCAGCACAGATCTCGTCGGTATCGACCAGCACCACGTCGTCGACGAACTGCCGGCAAAGACGGAAGGTCTCCCGGCCCACATTGCGTACGGCAACGCCGTCAGCGAACAAACCGACCTGCGGGAGCTTCACCCGACGCCCGGCCTTGAGGGATCGGTGCATCGCGTCGGCGTCCATCGGCTCGACACCGATCACGCGCACTTGCGGGCGCAGCCGCTTCACATACGCCGCGATTCCCGAGATGAGCCCGCCGCCACCGATGGGCACGAAGATCGCATCCAGCGGCCCCGCGTGCTGGCGCAGGATTTCCATGCCGATCGTGCCCTGTCCCGCGATCACGTCCGGGTCGTCGTAGGGATGCACGAACGTGAGGCGGTTTGCGCGCGCGAGCTGCATCGAGTGCTCGTAGGCTGCGTCGTAGGTGTCGCCGTGCAGGACGACCTGCGCGCCGCTTTCCTGCACCGCCTGCACCTTGATCTGCGGCGTGGTGACCGGCATGACGATGAGCGCCCTGCAGCCGAGCTTGCGTGCCGCCAGCGCGACGCCCTGGGCATGGTTTCCGGCCGAGGCCGCGATGACGCCGCGCTCGAGCGCCGCCGGTTTCAGGCGCACCATCTTGTTATAGGCACCACGCAGCTTGAAGGAAAATACCTGCTGCATATCCTCGCGTTTGATGAGCAGCCGGCTGCCGAGGCGCGCGGACAGCCCGGGCGCAAGCTCCAGCGGGGATTCTTCGGCCACGTCGTAGACGCGAGCGGTGAGAATCCGTTCGAGGTAGTTGTCGGTCATCGGGGGAAGCTAGTGTCCTGAGTCCGAGGTTCGTCGCAGAAGTCTCGAACATCTGCCCCGACGCCAAGCGGGCAAAAGTGTCGAAATCGGCGCCAGACGCGGAACGCGAGACCACAGCCAGGTTGGACACCTGGCGAGGATTCGCGACCATGTATGGCGTCGATTCTCGGCATCTTTTGCGCGGCGAATTTCGGACTCAGGACACTGGGTGCCGATCGAGGTTAGCAGGAATGCGGTGATTGTGAAAAGCGAAAGCGATCGCTATTCTTGCCGCTGATCGTCGCCAGCGAAGCGCGGCAGCCATGACCCAGGACGAACTGAAGCAGGCGGTGGCCGCTGCTGCCGTGAGCGAAGTACCGGACGATGCCATCGTCGGCGTGGGTACCGGCTCGACGGCCAACTGCTTCATCGATGCGCTAGCTGCGCGCAAGGATCGGATCCGGGCGGCGGTGGCGAGCTCCCAGGCGAGCGCGCAGCGGCTGCGCAAGGCCGGCATCGCGGTGCTCGATCTCAATGAAGTGGACGAGCTTCCGCTCTACGTCGACGGGGCCGACGAGATCGACGCGAGCTTGGCGATGATAAAGGGCGGTGGCGGCGCGCTCACCCGCGAAAAGATCGTCGCCGCGGTCGCCCGCCGCTTCGTCTGCATCGCCGACGAATCCAAGCGCGTGCAAAAGCTCGGCCGTTTTCCGCTGCCGATCGAGGTCATCCCGATGGCGCACGCCTACGTTGCACGTGAGATCGCCAAGTTCGGTGGCGAGCCTCGGCTCCGGGCCGGCTTCGCGACCGATAACGGCAACCTGATCCTGGACGTGCATGGGCTCGAGATCGCAGAGCCGGCGCGCTTGGAATCCGAACTGAACCAGATCGCCGGGGTCGTGACTAACGGTCTTTTCGCGCACCGGCCGGCGGATTTGCTGCTGCTCGGCACGCGCGCCGGCGTGCAGCGCTTTCGGCGCGAGCCGTAGCCATGCCGGATTACCCGACCCTCGCCGCAGTCGATTTGGGCTCGAATTCTTTTGGCTCCGACCTAACATGGACCGTAACCTCGCCATGTTAGTCTGCACCGAAGCTGTTCTCGCCGAGGTCTAGCTCGCTATGCCGGATTACCCGACGCTCGCTGCGGTCGACCTCGGGTCGAACAGCTTTCACCTGCAGGT
>JBOIEI010000678.1:0-7140 GCA_050741055.1 Burkholderiales bacterium
TCGATTACCGCGTGGTGCGTCCGCTCCTGCACCGGCTCGATCCCGAACGGGCGCACCGGGCGGCGATCGCGGCATTGAAGCTGGGGCTGGTGCGAACGAAGCCCGCGCCGGACGATCCGGTGCTCGCGTGCCGCGTATGGGGGCTCGCGCTTGCCAACCCGATCGGCCTCGCTGCCGGCTTCGACAAGGATGCCGAAGTCGTCGATGCCATGCTCGATCTGGGCTTCGGTTTCGTTGAGGCTGGCTCGGTCACCCCGCGCCCGCAGCCGGGCAATCCGCGGCCACGGCTGTTCCGGCTGAACGAGGATGCGGCCGTCATCAACCGCTTCGGCTTCAACAGCCGCGGGCTCCAAGCGTTCACCGCGCGGCTCGCGCGTCGTTCGACGACGGGGTCACGTTCGACGATAGGGTCAGGTCTTGACTCTTGCACGACGATGGGGTCGGGTCTTGCTGCTTGCACGCGCACGCGGCGCGGTATCGTCGGCGCGAACGTCGGCAAGAACAGGGACACCGAGGACGCCGCGGCCGACTACGCGGCTGGCATCGAGGCGGTGTGTGGCCTCTCCGATTACCTCGTGTGCAATGTCTCGTCGCCGAATACGCCGGGTTTGCGTGGGCTGCAGGCGCGCGCGCCGATCGAGCAGCTGTTCGTGCGCGTTCTGGAGGCACGCCGTCGCAGCGCGCCCGATCCCGATCGTCCGCCGCCGTTGCTCGCCAAGGTGGGGCCGGATCTGACCGAGGAGCAGGTGCACGACATTGCCGAGGTGGCGATCGCGGCGGGCATCGACGGGCTGATCGTGGGCAACACCACCCTGGAGCGCCCCCCGGGGCTGCGCAGCCGCCACCGCACCGAAGCCGGCGGCCTTTCGGGGCGTCCACTCGCCGTGCATGCGAACGCTTGTCTCACGGCGATGTATCGATATACGCGCGGGCGCATCCCGCTCATCGGTTGCGGCGGCATTGCGAGTGGCGCCGACGCCTATGCTCGCATTCGCGCGGGAGCGAACCTCGTGCAGCTCTATTCGGCGCTGGTGTTCGAAGGGCCCGGGCTGGTACAGACGATCAAGTCCGATCTGGCGCAGTTGCTGCGTGCCGATGGGTTTGCGAACGTGGCCGATGCCGTCGGCATCGACCAGGACGGGCATGGGCGCGACGCTCGCCTGGACGGCAACCCGGCGTCAAGCCAGGAGCAGGCAAGATGACGATCCGGGCACACATCGTGTACGCCACGGGTCGGAAAGCGCATGGGCATCTGCATCAACCGAGGCCGCAGGCCCGAGTCGCTCAGGCGGTGCAAGCGAGCCGTTCACGGCGCAGGAGCTCGAACTGCGCCACCGGCACCGGCCGGCTGTACAGGAACCCCTGGTACTCGTCGCAGCCGAGCTCTGCCAGATAGCGCAGCTGCGCCTCGGTCTCCACGCCCTCGGCCACGACCCGCAAGCCCAAGCTGCGCGCGAGCACGATGATGGTCTGTACGATCGCGGCGTCGGCGGGCGAGTGTGGCACCGCGTGGATGAACGAGCGGTCGATCTTCAGCTCGTCGAGCGGAAAGCGTTTCAGGTAGGCGAGCGAGGAGTAGCCGGTGCCGAAATCGTCCAGCGATAGCGCCATGCCCATCTCGCGCAGGGCGCCCAACATGCGGATCGAGGCTTCCGCGTCGTCCATCAGGAAGCTTTCGGTCAGCTCGAGCACGATGCGGTTGCGGGCGAGGCGGGTGGATCGCTGCAGGAGCGCGAGCACGTCGATCAGCCGGTTCTGTGCAAGCTGCGGGCGCGATACGTTGACCGAGATGTTCAGCGGCGGATGGCCCGCGCGCTCCCAGCGCGCCGCCTGCTCGCATGCTGTGCGCAGGACCCAGTCGCCGATGTCGACGATGAGCCCGCATTCCTCGGCGATGGGAATGAACTCGGCCGGCGACACCATGCCGAGCTCGGGATGGTTCCAGCGCAGCAGCGCTTCCGCCCCGGCGATATGGCCTGTGAGTATCGCGATCTTGGGCTGATAGTACAGCTCCAGCTCGTTGCGTTCGAGCGCACGCCGGAGCGCGTTCTCGAGGGTGAGGCGCTCGAGCGAGCGCACGTTCAGCTCCTTGCGATAGAACTCGGCTTCGGCCGCGCCCTGCTGCTTGGCGTGGTACATGGCAACCTCGGCGTTCTTGAGCAGCGTGGCGGCGTCGGCGCCGTCGCCGGGAAAGACGGCGATGCCGATGCTCGGCGTGACGAACAATTCGTGCCCCTCGACCAGGAGCGGTCCCTGCATGGCGAGCCGGATCCGGCGCGCGACCAGCGCGGCGTGATCCTCGCGGCCGAGGTCGGACAGCAGCACGCTGAACTCGTCCCCGCCCAGGCGGGAAATCAGCCCCGGGCTCGCTTTTGCGTCGCGCGCGATGGTATCGGTGCCGCGCACGCTTGCCTCCAGCCGTTCGGCCACGAGGCGCAGCACCTCGTCGCCGACACCGTGGCCCAGCGTGTCGTTGATCTGCTTGAACCGGTTCAGGTCGATGTGCAGCAGGCCCACCACCGCCCGATCGTGCGCGGCGCGGCGAAGCTCCGCATCGAGCCGGTGCATGAAGGTCGCGCGGTTCGGCAAGCCCGTAAGCGGATCGCAGGTGGCAAGCCGATCCTGATAGACCTTGAAGGCGAGGCTGTTGCGCACCCGCAGCGCGAGCTCGCTCGCGTCCACGGGCTTGGCCAGGAATTCCGAGGCACCGAGCTCCAGCGCCTTAAGCTTGCTCGAGGCGTCGGTCATGGCCGTCAGCACGATGACCGGCAGGTACTGGAGCTCCTTGTCGAGCCGCATCGCCTGCAGGATGTCGAAGCCCGAGACGTGCGGCATGTTCAGGTCGAGCAGCAGGAGCGAGGGCCGCTCGCGCCGGATCATTTCCAGCGCTCCGACCGGATCGTTGGTGCTGACGAAGCGCGGGTAGCCGGCTTCCTCCAGGTAGGCCTGGATGACATCGGTCATCATGGGCTCGTCGTCGACCATCATGACGGTCGCATCGAGCACCGGCGTCGCGGCGCCGTAGCTGCTCGGCGACGCGGCACCGTCACTGTTCTGCGTTGCGGCGCCGTGGCTGTTCTGCGTGGCCGCTCCCCGGCTGGTCGGCGCGGCAGCCACGCCATCCTCGAACAAGGGGGTCGGCTTGGATATCGGCTGTGGTTTCATGTTTTCAACACTTGTGATGGGATTGAAAGACGTCAGGCACTGCGCAGCGCCGGGGCCGCCGCCGGGGCGTTCGCGGCCGGTTCGTCGGGAACGAGCAGGCGCGCGGACATCGCGTGCAGCTCGGCGATCGCGTCGGCTATCCGGGGTGCCTCGCCCGCCTTGGCCATTTCTTCGAGCAGACGCGCGGGCTCGAAGAAGGCGTCGTAGCCGACGGTTCCGCCCGAGCCCTTGAGCCAATGCGCGAGGTTGGCGACCGCCTCCAGGTCGCCGCGCGACCACGCCTCGTCCATCGCCTGCAGCTTCGCGTTCAGCTGCTCGCCGAAGGCGATAACCACGCGCCGCAACCGCGGGTGGTGCGCGAGCCTCGAGACGATCGGCTCGCCGGCGCCCGCCGCCGGCATGACGGACGGAACCGCCGCATCGACGGCCCGGCGTGCGCCGCCCAGCTGCTTTGCCAGGGTTTCGAGCATGCGGTCGATGTCGATCGGCTTGGTGAGATAGCCCGAGAAGCCGGCCGCCTCGATCTCCTGCTCGAAGCCTTTCATCGCGTGCGCGGTGAGCGCGATGACCGGCAGCGTGCAGCCGCTCGCACGCAGTCTGCGGGTTGCGGTGAAGCCGTCCATGACGGGCATCTGCACATCCATCAGGATCGCGGCGACGGACCCGCCCGCGATCCTGTCGAGCGCCGCCTGACCGTTCCCCGCCTCGGACACGCGCAGGCCGCAGTCCTCCAGGACCAGGCGCACCAGCTCGCGATTCTCCACGCCGTCGTCCACCACCAGCACCTCGAGCGGCTCGAACTGCCAGCCGTTCGCCGCCGCGGCGGCTTCGGCCGAGTGCGCTTCGATGGCCTCGAACGCATCGCGGCCCAGCATCGGCACGCCTGCGAGCGGCCCGGTTGCGACGGAGATGCTGAAAACGCTCCCTCCGCCCGGGGTGCTCGTTACGGTGATGTCGCCGCCGAGCGCCCGGGCGAACTGGCGGCTGATGGTCAGGCCCAGTCCGGTGCCGCCGAAGCGGCGGGTCGTGGAGCTTTCGGCCTGGGTGAAAGGCTCGAAGATCGAGTCGAGCTTGTCGGCCGGAATGCCGATGCCGCTGTCGGCGACATCGATGACCAGAAGGGCATCGGCATTTTTCCCTTGCAGGCGCGGCGTGACGCGCACCGCACCCTTCTGCGTGAACTTGATGGCGTTGCCGACCAGGTTGGTGACGATCTGGCGCAGGCGAGCGGGGTCGGACATGACGCGCGCGGGAATCGGCCCCCCGAACTCGAGCGCAAGTGCGATGCCTTTCTCCTGCGCTTTGATGCCGAGCACCTGGCTCACTTCGCGCAGTACGCGCAAGGGCGAGCAGTCGATGCGCTCGACTTCGATGCGGCCGGCTTCGACCTTGGACAGATCGAGAATGTCGTTGATGAGGCCGAGCAGGTGCGTCCCGCTGGAATGGATCGTATCCAGGTGCTTGCGCAGGTCCTGGCCCTTGCGCGCGCTGCCTCGGCGCAGCAGCTCGGTGAAGCCGAGAATGGCGTTCATCGGCGTGCGGATCTCGTGGCTCATGTTGGCGAGGAAGTCGCTCTTGAGCTGGCTGGCCGATTCGGCCTTGATGCGCGCAGCCTCGAGCTCGATTTCCTTCTGCTCGATCTCGGTCACGTCGTCCAGGCTCACCAGGACGGGCGTGTCCTTGACGCCGGCGCCGAGGACGGGCGTGCAGTTGACGCGGAAGGTGCGGCGCGCATTTTGGGCATTGCGCAGGTACACGGTGCGATTGCGCTGCGCGAGGCCGTCAGCGATCGTCTCGCGCCACGGCAGGGTGTCGGCCTGGGCGCTGCGCTCGTGCGCATCGGTCCAGGCGAGCGTTCCAACCGCACGCCCGATGAGCTCGTCGGGGAGCTTTCCGACCACCTGGGCGAAGGCGCTGTTGGCGAGCACGATGTAGCCCTTGGGATCGAGCACGAGCAGCCCTTCGGCGAGCGTGTCCAGTGCCGCGCGCACGCGTGCCGGAACCGCCTGCGCCGGGTCGAGATGGCGCAGCATGCGCTTCAGATAGAGATAGAAGGTGGCGAACGCAGCCAGCACGAGGAAGGCCGCGAGCTTTACGCGCGAATCGAACACGATGCCGCGCCAGCCGCTGCCGCCGAGCGGCGCGAAGCGCAGCTCCACCGAACCCCAGCGCCGCTTCGCCTGCCAGATCGGAACCTGGATCTGCGTGTCCACCGATCGGGCGTCGGAAGAGAGTTGCCAATGGCGCGCATGGTTGCGCAGGTCGACGATCAGCTCGCCGCGCGCATCGCGCACGCCGGCCGACAGGATTTCGGGATTGCGCATGAGGATGAAGCCCAGCGTCTCGCGCAGCCCCGGCGCATCGCCTCGGTCGAGCAGTGCCGAGCAGCTCACCGCGATGGTTTCGGCCAGCGTTGCGCGGCTTGCCCGGACAGCGTGATCGCGATCCGGCACCAGGCCCAGGTAGATCGCCAGCAGCACGATGCTCAGCAGCAGCGAGCACAGTCCGAGCGCCAGGTGAAAGCGGGAGGACAGGCGCTTCATGCTTCGACCTCCTCGGCGAGCCGATCACGAGCGGTGCGCGTGCTAGCGGCGTTATCGGGTCGCGGATGCGGGCGGGGGTGCGAGCGCTGGAACAGGCCCTCGAGTGCATCGTCGCCGGCGTCCGGGTCGTCCTGCGCGCGCTTCATGGTGCCCAGCACCGGCAACGGATCGACGATTTGCCAGGCGGGCAGTGCCGACAGCACGCTGGTGAGCAGCAATCCGCCGCGTACCAGCCACAGAACATAGCCTACGGAGAGGCCGGTGCTGACGGCGATGGTGGAGGCAACCACGGTGCGGTTTTGCGCGAACTGCTCCTCGATGCGATTGCGCACTTGCTCCAGCTCGAGCAGTACGTCCCCTGACGGCTGGCCCGATCCGATCCGCATGTCGATCGAGCTCTCGGTGCTCGCGGCTTGGGCCTCGCCGATCCAGTTCAGCAGGAATAAGGGCAGCGAGGCGGGAGCGACCGATACGCGCGCAGACCAGCTCGCGACCGGCGCGGCTTCGATCCGGTCCAGGCGCTGGAAGATATCGGCAGGTCCTGCCAGCATGCGAACGCCGGCATCCTCGGCGGTAGTCGCGTGTGCCGGCACCGTGGCGAGCGGGTGAACGGCAGCATCCGCCGTGCCGGCTGGTGATGCGCTCGGCTGCGCCGCCGGCTTTTCGAGCGGTTGCGGTGCGCTCGCGGTTGGCTCCGCGCGGCTCTGAGGTGCCGCTTCGATTTGCGCCATGGGCGCTGCGACGGGTTCCGGTTCCGCGGGCGCTGACACGGACGGCGCGGCAGGGGCAAGTTGCGGTGCAGGTACGGTGGGTGGCGCAGGCGTTGCGGTCACGACCAATGCGAACGAGGCATTGGCAAGCGTGGTGGATGCGTCCGACGCCCGGAAGATGAACGCGTGGCGCGCTGCCGTTGCTCGGTCGTGGCGATAAGCCAGCAATCCCGCATCGACGTCCGCCTGAGTGAAAACGTCGCCTGCGCCGAGTGGCCGGCCGTCCAGCAGCAGCGTTCCGTGTGCGGGCAAGCCTGTCAGCTCGAACACGAGCTGAGCAGCCGGCGTATCCACATCGGTGCTGCGGAGCATCGCATTGGTAATGGTGACCGATTCGCCCTGGGCGAGGTTGGCGCCGGAGTTGAGTGCAACCACCGGCGCATCGTCCTGATTGGTGTACGTGACCGCAGCCCCATTCGGCCCGACGGTCGTGGCGGCGTCGCTCAGCGTGAGCGCATACGCGGGCGGCGCTTCGTTGCCGTCGTGTACGAATCGCACCGCCCAGGCGTCGATATCGGCCTGCGTGAAGGTCGTGATCGCGACACCGGGCGCGGCGGCGTATTCGAAGCGTCCGCCGCTCAGCCCGGACACAGTCCAGGTGAGCTGGGCGGCTGCCGTTTCCGGATCGGTGGCAGCCACATGCGCATTGCTCAGGGTGACTG
>JBOIEI010000679.1:0-2332 GCA_050741055.1 Burkholderiales bacterium
CTCGCTGGTGGAGCCCGAGAGCGCCATGCTGGGGCTGACGTTCAACGGCAGCGCCACGACGTTGACTTGCGCGACCGCCGGGTCCTGACGCAACGTTTCGGCGAAGCGCGAGATGGTATCGAGCGCGGCCCGGTAGTCGCCCGCGAATGGCTGGATCTCGGCCTCGATGAACGCGGATTGCTTGCGCTTGGCCGCGCCCGCTGCCACCGGCGGGGCTGGCGGCTCGTCGGGCCGGCGCACGCCTGCCTCCGAATCGAAATCGCGCAGGGCGTAGCGCCAGCCGAAGCTCTTCAGCTGAAAGGTCGGAAACTGCTGCAGCGCCCGGCTCACGACCAACATCGCCGGCTCGGGCGTGTGCTTGACCGACTTCATGCGCTCGGCGGTCTGCACCGCTGCCACCAGGTTGTCCGCGTTGGTCGGCGTGGCCGGAAAGCTGCGTGTCACC
Source organism: Burkholderiales bacterium (assembly GCA_050741055.1). Classification (GTDB taxonomy): domain Bacteria; phylum Pseudomonadota; class Gammaproteobacteria; order Burkholderiales; family WYBJ01; genus WYBJ01. Next base: position 446 of record JBOIEI010000679.1, read on the forward strand.
TCCTGGTAGCGGCGCTGGAAATCCGCTGCCTGGCTGATTGCGAGCGCCTGCTGCGAGCGCAGGTCGTAGATCTGGTAGGCGTTGAGCGCGACCCAGGCGACCGAAACCCCGCCGGCAATCGCCGCGGTTGCATACAAGGCGCGGCGCAACTGGTAGATCTGAAAACGCTCCGTCACCGGTTCGGGCGCGAGATTGCCCTGCTTCGGCTGCAGGCCGAGATAGTGCAGGTAAAGCGCATCGGGCTCGTCCGAGACGATCGTCTCCGCCACGCCGGTGCGCGCGACGATTTCGGCGCTGCCGATACGGCTTGCCTGGGCGTTGGAGACTTCGCGTGCGATCGATTGCTCGAGACCCGCAAGACTGCCGTCCCGATCGAGCACCACGACGGTCAGATTCTCGTCCAGGGTCATTACCCGCTGGGCGTGCAGGTACAGGCGCGTGTTGACGACCTCCTCGGTGAAGGCGCTCATGCGCGCTTGCGCGTCCGTCGTGTCGACCCGGGTCAGGCGGCTGATCCGCAGCTTTCCATGGCGCAGGAACGTCAGGCGCAGCCCCGAGCCGTGGCGCGCGACCAGCAGCAGGTTCGGGTTGGAAGGAGCGATCTTCTGGCTCAGGGGCTCGGCGACCACGGACAGCAGGTGAACGCCGGCCACCGGCAGGTCGTGCGAGCGAATCTGCGTGATCCAGTTGTCGGCCAGCTCGGGGTTTGTCAACGCGATGAAAAGATACTGATCGTCGCGCCGCTTGCCCGCATCGCGCCCCTGCAGTACCGCGGCGCAGTACGGGGTGTTGCGATACAGCTGGCGCAGCCGCCGGTCGATCAGCTCGTTGCGATCGCGCCCGCTTGCGTGCGGCAGCAGCTCGAAGCGGTAGTCCTCCTCGACCACGTCGACCATGACGTGCACCGGCACGTTGTGCATGCTGGCAAGAAAGCGGTCGAAGACCTCGCGCCCTTGCTCGTCGTTGCGGAATGTCCGGCAGCGTCCGAGCCTGCCGTTGCGCGACATGGCCACGGTGGCCTGCTCGGGCGAGATGCAGATGAGGAGCTTGTCGGCCATCTATGCGATCTCCCGGGGCCGCATGTCGGCGATCGGCGCTACGACAGGACAGGTCATATCTTCAATTTACCGAGGATATCGTACACGGGCGACAACACCGCCCAAAGGATGAAGGCCAGGATCAGCCCGAGCGCCATCGTGAGCGCGGGCTCGATGACCTTCATCGCCTTGTCGACCGACTCGCGCACGTCCCGGTCGTAGAAGTAGTTCACGTTCATGAGCGCGGTGTCGAGCGCCCCGGTCGCTTCGCCCAGGCGCAGCATGCGCACCACCAGGTTGGGGAAGATGCCGGTGTTCTGGAAGGCTTCCGCCAGGCTGTCGCCAGCCGTGATCTGCTGCGTCGCCCGGCGCAGCCCGTCCGCGATGACCCGGTTGCCCACGATCTCCTCGCTGTTGCGAAGCGCGTCGAGCACGGTGATCCCCGAGCGGTACATCATGGCGAAGAAGCTGGCGAAACGCGACAGGATGATCTTCTGCAGAATGGGGCCGGTCAAGGGAATGCGCAGCTTGGCGTAATCCCACAGGTAGCGCGCCTTGTCGCTGCGCCGGATCCAGACCGCCAGTGGAACGGCGATCAGTATCGGGACGGCGACGAGCACCGGCCACCATACGCGCACGGTATCCGAGACGAATGTCAGTATCCGCGTTTGGATCGGGACCTCCACCCGCATCGTTTTGATGAGCTGGGTGATCTGCGGCACCAGCCATACCAGCAGGAACATCACCACGGCGCTCACGACCAGCAGTACGAAGGTCGGATAGATCATCAGGCGCTTGGTCATCGAGTTCAACTCGTCCTGCCAGCGCAGTGACGCGGCCAGGCTTGCGA
>JBOIEI010000680.1:0-2102 GCA_050741055.1 Burkholderiales bacterium
GCCATATTGTGGTTCTCGCACACGATCGCGCCGACTTCGGGATGACGCGCGAGCAGGCGTTCGCCCGCCTCCAGGATGTCCTCCTCGGCGGCCGCGTAGTCGAGCTCCATTTCGTCATTCAGCATCACCCGCGTGAACTCGCGTCCGCTCTCGGTCCCTTCGATCGGCGTATCGAGCGGCGCACCGACAGCTTCCCAGTGCTCCGGCGTCACGCGATCGCCGCGCACCGACAGCACGCCGACGCGCTTGCCTCGAGGCAACAAGCGCTGCACCAGCGGGATCTGCAGCAACGAGGAGCTCGCCACGGGTACCTGCACGTGTGCGGCCAGCGCCTCCTGGAAGATCGCGAGAAATCCGCCGGTCGTGGTGATGCCGTCTGCACCCTCGCGCACGAGCGCGGCTGCCGCTTCGAGGAAGGCCGGACCGAGACCCTTGCCCTTGTCGTCGATCACGACGCGCGCCGATGCCCCTTCGACCACTTTGTACAGCACCGGAAAGGGCCAGGTCAGCGCATTGCCGGTGTCGCCCGGCGGACGCGGCCACTTGGTGTCGAGCATCAGGATTCCGACCCGGGCCCCGTATACCGTCTTGCCGCCTCTTCCTCGTCTTGGCTGCATGTCGTGCTCCTCCTGGTCCTCGTGATCGGCCGAAGTATAGTCGTCGAACCACAGGTGAGATCGTTGCCCGTCATGGTACATAGCATGCCCCGATGCCAATCGACATCGGTGCAGCTCGGGCCGCAGCCGGCGTTGAACTCGTGGACCGGAATCGATGACCGGGACAACATGGCAAAATCGGCGTTGACCGGAGGGAGGACATAGCATGCACTGGTTGCGAAAGACCTGGCTGTGCGTGGCGTTCTGTGCCGCGGCGACTACGCTCTTCGGCGGCGCTGCGGGGGCGGCGGAGTCCGCTTTTCCGACCAGGCCGATTCGGCTCATCGTCGCATCTTCACCGGGAGGACCCAACGACCTGCTCGCGCGGATCGTGTCCGCTCCCTGGGGTGAAGTCTTGGGAAGAACCATTGTGGTCGACAACCGGGCAGGCGCGGCGGGCATGATCGCCACCGAGATCGCGGCGCGCGCCGTGCCCGACGGCTACACCCTGCTGGTCGGGTTTCCCGGTCCGCTCATCATCGGGCCCGGAATGAGCGCTTCCCCGCCCTACGACGCCTTGAAGGACTTCACGCCCATCTCGTTGATGGCCTCGGGACCCTTCGTGCTGCTCGCCAATCCTGGTGTCCCGGCCAAGACGATGCGGGAACTGGTGGCGCTCGCCAAGTCGCAGCCCGGCAAGCTCAACTATGGATCGGGCGGTGCCGGTCAGAGCAGCCACATGGCGATGGAGCTCTTCAAACTGGTGGCCGGCATCGACATGGTGCACGTACCCTACAAGGGAGCCGGGCCGGGCATGACGGCTCTGATCGCCGGCGAGGTCTCGGTGATGTTTGCTTCGATCGGATCGGCTATCGCGCACATCAATTCGGGAAAGCTGCGGGCGGTGGCGGTGGGTGGAGCGCGTCGTGCCGCAGCACTGCCCAATGTTGCGACGATCAAGGAGTCCGGCTTCGCCTTCGATGCCGCCAGCTGGTACGGAATCGTCGCGCCGCGCAACCTGCCTCAGCCGATCGTGAGCCGCCTGCAGTCGACCTTGACCGCGACGCTCAATGCGCCCGCCATGCAGAGCCGCTTGACCGATCTCGGGTTCGAGGTCAACGCGAGCACGCCGGCGCAGTTCGCCGAGCACTTGCGCAGCGAGACGGCGGTCTGGAACAAGGTGATTGCGGCCACGGGGATGCGTCAGAGGTAGGCAGGGGCGCGCCAGCCTGCCCATCAAGGAAATTGCGCGTATGTGGCAGTCACCGCCCCTTGCATGCGCACCGGTCGTTCCCAGCTCGGATACTTCTTCTGGAACTCCTCTCGCGGCATCCGAGCGGCGAGGTGGTTTAGAGAGATTCCAGCGGCCAGCATCAAGCGTTATCCTGAGGGTACGCGGCCGAGCTTGGGCCCGCCCAAACCGGGCTCGCCCTCATGCCCCGGCGCAGCACTTCGTGCTTCTTCCGGGAACGAGGGATCCGCTTCGACGTATGCTCGGTCCCTGGA
>JBOIEI010000681.1:0-6546 GCA_050741055.1 Burkholderiales bacterium
TCCTGGATCGCCTCCCTCTGCGCCCGCGAAGCGCCCTTCGGCATCGAATCGACCACGTTGCGCATGGCGTCCAGGATCGCCGCTGCCCCGCTCGGGGCATTGCTCGCATAGGTGGGTGCGACCGCGGGTGTGTACCCGCCGACAGACGTCGCAATCCACCTATCGCCCTCGCGCCGGAAGCTCGCGGTGCCGTGCACGCGCAGCACGTCGCCGGCCCGATTGCCGCCCGTACTGATGCCGACGATGCCCTTGGGCCCCGCCCCGAGCGCCGATACCAGCCCGGCCACGCCCGGCCCGTCCCAGGCGCCGAAGTCGAAATCGGCGTCGAGCCGTAACTGCGCGTCGAAATAGACGATGCGGCGGATTTCACCGTCGGGAGCCTTGATGTCGGATTGCGACCCGCGCCGATCGAGCGCCACAATCGACAGCTTGCCCGAAGACAGCGCCTCGCGCAGTGTCTCCTCGAGGTGGCGACGCAGCGCGTCGGCATCGGGACCGCGCTGGCACCCGGCGAGGGAGAACGTGACAAGCAACAGGGCGAGCAGGCGCAACATTCATCCACCCAAGAACGGTAGCGACAGCAGAAGCGTAAGGAGGAAGGCGTTCATCAGATCGATGAAGAACGCGCCGGCGAGCGGGACGACCAGGTAACTCGTCGGCGCCGGTCCATATTTCGCGGTAAGGGATTGCATGTTCGCCATCGCCGTAGCCGTGGACCCCAGATTGAAGCCGATGAATGCCGCCGACGTAACCGCCGCCTCGTAATTCGTCCCCATGACGCGGAAACAGACGAAAACGACATAAGCGATGATGAACACGATCTGCGCAGCGAGAATCACGATGAAGGCGCCCGCCGAGCGTGCGACCTGGCCCAGATCCAGCGCCATCATCGTCATGACCAGGAATAACCCCAGGCAAACGCCCGCGATGAGATCCGCGGCACGATCGTCGAACCGAATGCCGCTGAATGGCACCAGGTTGCGGATGGCGATGCCCGTCAGCATGCACCACAGAAAGCTGGGAATCGTGATGGCCGCTCCGGAAAAGCGTTGTCCGAGCCAACTGCCGGCGATCAGGGCAGCGAAGATACCCGCGAGGGCGGCCGTGAATGTCACGCTCGTCAGGGGCGCTGGCCCCTCCTTCGACACCGATGCGTTCGCAGTCGCCGTGCCGCCGGTGCGCACGCCATGACGGTTGATCAGAAACTGGGCTACCGGGCCGCCGATGATCCCGCCCACGATCAAACCGATGGTAGCGACCGTCATGGACAGTTCCATCACTGATTGCAGATTGTTCACCTCGGCGAAGCGTTCGGCATAGGCCGCCCCCGTGCCGTGGCCGCCGACCAAGGTGATCGACCCACCCACCAGGCCGAAGATGGGATGCAGGTCCAGCAGGCGGGCGGCGCCGAGGCCCACGACGTTTTGCACCAGGATGTAAGGAAAAAGGACCAGCAGGAATGCGGCCAGCGCCTTGCCGCCAAGCTTCAGCAGGCGCAGGTCGGCACACATGCCTACGCCGGCGAAGAACATGAGCAGCAGCATGGGCTTCAGCGTCTGGTCGATACCGAGACGGAAGCCGGCCAGCCCGGCGAGCGATGCAAAACCTGCGAACAGAAGGCCGCCGGTGATCGGGTCTGGAATGTTATATCTTGCGAGCCACGACACCCGGCGGTTGAGCAGTGTGCCGGCGAGCAGCACGACTACAGCGAGAAGCAGCGAGGGCAGCAGCTCCAATTCCATTTGCAAACGCTCCCTGTGCGCATCCGTGCGGGCCGCGCCGGTCCCGTCCGGCAATCGACACTCGCGTTGCGCAGTATGTTGTCATTATGGCGCGCGGCCGAGATTACACCAAGCAAAATGGCCGCGAGATCGATCCGGCGGATTTGGGCCCCAGCCTGTCAGGCCGGCGGCACCTAGGATGCGTGGCGTGAGAGGCGCTCGCCCGACCACGGAACCGCGCTTCGGAATCAATCGGCAACGTGCTCCAGCCTTCCGTCGCGAGTGCGGACGCGGTCACCGATGCTGAAGCGTGCGCCGTCGCGCCGCGACAGATAGCGCAGGTTGCCGTCGTCCATGCGCACTTCGATCAGATACGTACTGTTGCCGAAGCGCTCGTTCATCTCGGGCGTGCCCACGCCGCCGATGAACGGCTTGTTCGCGCCGTTGTCGGACAGCGGCAGGTAGACTACGGCGCCGAGCAGGTTCTGGTTGAACGGCTCGCGCCCGCCGCCGTGGTAGCGCGGGGAAGCGCTGCCATGCGGTGCCGCGACTTCGCGCACGGAAAGGATACGGCCGCAATCGTCACACGGGTCGTCCGACCGGACCACGGTACCGCGCGCCGGCTCTCCCAGGTAGGGGAGGCGGAAATTGTAGGGCTGCGAGACTGCATGGGCCCACACCACGAGGATGGCGAGCGGGGCGGCTCGCAGGCGGAGAGCGACCGAGCCCGGTCCGGATGCGCGCAAGGTCATGGGCTACTCGGCCAGCGATTGGATGAAGTAGGTCGCGGACAACAGCAGGCTGGGCGGGCCGAGAGCGCCCAGGGACTGGTTGTAGATCCGCATGATGTCGCCGCTGCGGTAGAGCCGGGCGAGAACCCGGTTCACTGCCAGCCGGAAGTCGTGGTCGCCGCGCGCAAGGGCGAACGCGTACTGCTCTACCGAAAAGTCCTCGTCGAGCAGGCGGAAACGGCTGCGCGTGGCGCTGCTTTCCACGATGCCGATCAGCGGGGTTCGATCGGAGGCGAAGCCGTCGACCTTGGATGCATCCAGGAGCTCGAGTCCTTCCATCCGCGACTGGACGGTCACGACCTCGGCTCCGATGCCGCGTTGCGCGAGCGCATCGCGCAGCGCTTTGTCGGTGGTCGTGCCCTCGATGACGGCGATGCGCTTGCCGCCGAAATCGGCCAACCGCCTCGGCGCAACCCCATCCCGGATCAGGATGTTGCCGCCGTCGACGAAGACGATGAGGCTGAAGTCCACGGACGATTGGCGCGTCAGGGTCCATGTCGTGGTGCTGCACTCGATGTCGACTCGGCCGGCGCGAATGGCATCGAGCCGATCCTGTACCGTGAGTGCCACCCAGCGCGTTTCGAGCTTCGGAAGCTGAAGCTGAGCGGCCACGCCAGCCGCGATCTCACGACACAGGTCCACGGCATAGCCCTGCGGGGTTCCGTCCGCGCCGAGCGAGGAGAACGGCACGCCGTCCTCGATGTATCCCATCACGATCGCGCCGCGGCTGCGAATGCGCTCCAGCGTCGTGCTTGCGGCCTGGGCGGGAAGCGCGAGCATGCATGCGAGCGCAAGCATGACGGCTATCGTAACGCGGCCGCCGCGGCGCCGCAGCGATCGTGCAATTGCCCGTGACGCGTGCGCGGGACCCAGCCGCGGACTATCGAGCTTTGCCACCGTGCAGGCCTCGCGGGTACGCCTCTTCCTCGAGCGCGATTTCACCGATGTCGAGACGCGGCAATTCCTTCCCCCCTCAGCTCACATAGCACCAGCTCCACCCGGAGCCGATGCAACTTCCGTCGGCAGCGAATTTAGCGGTTCCCACCGAGGCACGCCATTGGACGAAGGTCCCGTCTCGGGCGGCTATGTTGCGGACATTTCGAGGCGGTTGTCTCGATCTGGTTCAATGGTAGCTGCATATACAGCAGGGCCAAGACTAAAGTCGCCATCTCGCCCCTCTGCAAGCCCATATGGGACCATGATCCAATAGAGCGGTGTCAGTCGCCTGAACTATCGTCTTAAGCGGACCGCTCATTGGCCCAAGAACGCGGCTCCCGAGTCTGCGCCTCCCTGAACCGACCACCAAAGAAAGAGCGATCCAAGCATGGGCCCATATCGCAAACTCTGGTTCATATTGATCGCCGTGGTGGCGATCACCTTCGCCCTGCTCGGCTATTACGGCAGCGAGATTTACCGCCAGGCTCCGCCGATCCCGCAGCAGGTCGTCACGGCCGATGGCAAGGCGCTGTTCACGAAGGACGACATCCTCGACGGCCAGACTGCCTGGCAGTCGGTCGGCGGCATGCAGCTTGGCTCGATCTGGGGCCATGGTGCCTACCAGGCGCCGGACTGGACCGCCGACTGGCTGCATCGCGAACTGACGACCTGGCTGGACTTGGCGGCGAAAGAGGCACACGGCACACCATACTCGTCGCTCGACCCGTCGCGACAGGCGGCCCTGCGCGAGCAGCTCAAGACCGAGTACCGCGGCAACAGAGCGGACGAAGCCACAGGTGTGCTCACGATCTCCGCGCGACGCGCACAAGCCATGGCCGACACCGCCGCGTACTACCACCGCCTGTTCTCCGATGCGCCCGAACTTCAGAAGAGCCGTGAGAGTTTCGCGATGAAGGAGAACACGCTCCCCAGCGCCGAGCGGCGCACGCAACTCACGCATTTCTTCTTCTGGACCGCTTGGGCAGCGGCGACCGAACGGCCCAACCAGGTCGTCACGTACACCAACAACTGGCCGCACGAGCCATTGATCGGCAACCTGCCGAGCACCGAGAACATCGTCTGGTCGATCGCCAGCATCGTGGTACTGCTGGCAGGGGTGGGATTCCTGATCTGGGCTTGGGCCTTCCTGCGCCGTCACGATGAATCGCCTCCCGACGTCGCGGCAGCCGATCCCGTCACCACGTTTGCGCTCACGCCATCGCAACTCGCGCTTGGCAAATATCTGTTTCTGGTCGTGGCGTTGTTCGTGTTCCAGGTGCTCGTCGGCGGCTTCACGGCGCATTACACGGTGGAGGGGCAGAAGTTCTATGGCGTCGATGTGTCGCAATGGTTCCCGTATGCACTGGTGCGTACCTGGCACATTCAAAGCGCCTTGTTCTGGATTGCCACCGGGTTTCTCGCCATGGGCTTATTTATGGCGCCGCTGATCAACGGCGGCAAAGATCCGAAGTACCAGGAGCTGGGTGTCGATATCCTATTCTGGGCCTTGGTCGTGGTCGTGGTGGGCTCCTTTGTCGGCAACTACTTCGCCATCGCGCAGATCATGCCAAAAGAGTGGAACTTCTGGCTCGGCCACCAGGGCTACGAGTATGTGGACCTCGGGCGCCTGTGGCAGATCGGCAAGTTCGCCGGCATTGCCTTCTGGCTGGCGCTGATGCTCCGCGGCATCGTACCGGCGCTGCGCACGCCCGGCCGTGACAAGAACCTGCTAGCGCTGCTCACCGCCTCGGTGGTGGCGATCGGCCTGTTCTACGGTGCCGGCCTCTTTTATGGGGAGCGCACGAACCTGACGGTGGTGGAGTACTGGCGCTGGTGGGTGGTTCACCTCTGGGTCGAGGGCTTCTTCGAGGTCTTCGCCACCACGGCGCTGGCTGTTATCTTCGCGGCCCTGGGACTGGTATCGCGGCGGATGGCCACGACCGCCAGCTTGGCCTCCGCATCGCTGTTTATGCTGGGCGGCATTCCCGGCACTTTCCATCATCTGTATTTTTCCGGAACGACCACGCCAGTGATGGCAGTCGGGGCGAGCTTCAGCGCACTCGAGGTCGTACCGCTGATTGTTCTCGGCCACGAGGCGTGGGAGAACTGGCGTCTGGGGGGGCGCGCCACGTGGATGGCACGCCTCAAGTGGCCGCTGATGTGTTTCGTCGCCGTGGCGTTCTGGAACATGCTGGGCGCGGGTGTCTTTGGGTTCATGATCAATCCGCCGATCTCGCTGTACTACGTGCAGGGTCTCAACACCACGCCGGTGCACGCACACGCCGCGCTGTTCGGGGTCTACGGATTTCTGGCGCTCGGCCTCACCCTCACGGTGCTGCGCTACATTCGGCCGCAATATGCCCTGAACGACGGCCTGATGAAGACGGCCTTCTGGGGACTGAATGCGGGCTTGGCGCTGATGATCTTCACGAGTCTGTTGCCGATCGGCGTCATGCAGTTCCATGCCAGCGTGAGCCAAGGTTTGTGGTATGCGCGCAGCGAAGAATTCATGCAGCAGCCACTGCTGCAGACACTGCGCTGGGTACGCACCTTCGGCGATGTGGTGTTCATCGTCGGTGCTGTGTCGATGGCCTTGCAGGTGGTCTTGGGGTTGCTGGGCCGTCAGCCCAAGCAGCTAGCTATTGCCACGCCGGACGGCACGTTGCGCCCATTGGTGCGCTAATTCGTCGCCCGCGCCGCGCGAATCTCGATCCTGCTCGGACGGGTCGCAGCAAGAAAGCCGGGCAACGCGTCGATGCTTTCGACATGAATGAGTTGCGGCTCGGCCCAGGTGTCTCCTGCCGACACTCTATGAATGGATCGAGCGGCGTCGAGAGGCCCGAGCGCAGGATGAGCCTACCGCAATTCAACCGAGGGGACGCTTATGAGAACTACGCAGGCAATCGTGTTTACGGTGATGGTCGGTATGGCCGGTCTGGCGCGCTCCTGGCCGCAGAACATGCTCATCAGGAAGGGATGAAGCCGCGCCATGGCGGCGCGGTAGTCGCGGTGAGCGATGTGGCGTACGAGCTCGTCAAGCGCGATGCCACATACGTGATCTACGTATTCGATCACGGCAAGCCGATACCGTCCAAGGA
>JBOIEI010000682.1:0-2075 GCA_050741055.1 Burkholderiales bacterium
GTCGAGCACGACGCGGACGCGCCGGATCGGCATGCGTGCCTTGCCTCGGCGGCCCGTTGCCCAAATCGTTGGCCATGCCCTCGGCACTCGTTCAGAATACGCCGGATCGATTGAGCACGAAGGAGGATGGTCATGGCCGGAAAAGTCGGATTCGTCGGCGTCGGCGCCATGGGCGGGCCGATGGCGTTGAACCTCGTCAAGGCAGGGTTCGAGGTGGTCGTTCATGATGTCGACCAGGAGCGGGTGAAGCCGCTTGCAGCGGCGGGCGCGCGCGTCGTGGATACACCCGCAGCGGCGGCGGGGGAGTGTCGACGCACCATCTGCATGGTCGAAACCGCCGATCAGGCCGAGGCGGTAATCTTCGGCGGCAACGGCTTCGTACAGACGGCGCAGGCGGGGGACATCGTAATCTGCTCGAGCACGATCGATCCGCTGCTCGCGCGCCGGTTCGCGGAGCGCCTGGCCGACAAGGGGATCGCCATGCTCGATGCGCCGGTGAGCGGCGGGCCGCACGGCGCGGCAGCGCGCACGCTGTCGGTGATCGTCGGCGGACCGGACGAGACCTTCGCCGCGGCGGCGGATCTCTTCCACGCGATGGGCAAGAACGTGTTCCATGTCGGCGGACACGGCATGGGTCTCGCGATGAAGCTCATCAACAACATGCTCGGCCAGATTCAGACCGTTGCCATTGCCGAAGCGATGGTGCTCGGCAGAAAGGCGGGCCTGGATCCGAAGAAGATTTACGAGGTGGTGAGCGCGAGCACCGGCAACAGCGTGCAGTTCCAGAACCGCGTGCCGCGGATCCTCGCGCGCAACTTCAAGCCCGGTGGCACGCTCGACATATCCTTCAAGGACCAGGAGCTCGAAACGGCTTTCGCCAAACGGCTCGGCGTACCGCTCTTCCTCGCGAACGTGTCCCAGCAGGTCTACCAGATGGGCCGCGCTTCCGGATTGAGCAAGGAAGACGGCTCGTCGCTCGTCAAGGTGTACGAGCGGCTTGCGGCGGTGAAGGTCAGCGGCGAGGATAGCGCCTGAGAAAATCGCGTAGGAGACCATGCCGAGGGCGGCGAGGAGCTCGAGCGAAGATACCCGACCGGTTTCGGAAACACGCCGACGATCCGGAGACCGATGCAGGCGTCATCGCAGGCGACTCTCCGCTCGCATGCGAAAATCGACTATAGGGATCGGGAAGGACTACTGCGCACCGAATTCCGGAGATTGAAGATTGTCTGACTCACGCAGCGTCAGAGAAGCCGATGTAGCCAACCCCTTCATGGCTCTTCGGCCTCCCTGACTTGGACGGTCACGCTGCGAGGCGAGCCTTCGGCCGCGGTGGCCTGTGCGTGGGCCGCTCGGCCGGCGGCGCTTCGGGCTCTTCGGCCTCGTCGGCGGGCTCTTCGGCGATGGCTGTGAAGAGCTCCGCGAGCGCATCGGCCTGGTCGGCGGTGAGGCTCGCATACAGCGCCTCGAGCGCCTCGTGGACGGCCTCCGGAACGGTCTGCAGCGGCGGCTCGTCTTCGTCTTCCGGGATCTGCGGCTCGTCGGCCGGATCCTCCATGCCGGGCTGCGCGCGCGCCCGCATCGCACGCGTGCGGTCGTTGCTGCTGGTCGGCTCTTCCTCTTCGTAGCCGGCCTCGTCTTCGGGAAGCCGCGGGATCACCTCTTCGGTCAGCACGCGGTTCATCCGCTCGATCGCTTCGAGCGTCGCCTCGTTGCGCTGCTCGAGCTCTTCGTCTAGCACCTTGCGCACAACTTTCTCGATGGAAGCGGTTTGGGTTGCCATGTGATGGTTCCTTTGCAGTGGATTGAATGAATGGCGACTCACGATGCCAATGGGAGATCGGCAGGTTCGTCGCGATGCGTCGCGCCGTCGCGGCGCGAATCGTACGATGACGCGCGCCGGCTGATGGCCGCGAGCAGCGCTCGCACCGAATCGGCTAGCTCGGTGGACGCGCCGGCATGCACGGTGCTGCGACGCTCTAGCGCCGCCTTCGGCTTCAGGGCACGCCACAGTGCGAAGACGATGGCCCTGGCGTCGGCCACCTCGTGCTGATAGCGGTCCGGATACGCTGACA
>JBOIEI010000683.1:0-2563 GCA_050741055.1 Burkholderiales bacterium
AGACGAGACGACTCGCGCAGCGCATGCACGATACGCCGCACGGCATCGAGCACCTCCCGCGTGCCCCGCGTGCGAGATGTATTGGTTCCCATACATATATTGGACCATGCTCAGGATGGGCGCGCAACAGCAGGCCCAAAATCTGTCAATTCCCAATTCCCAACTCCCAACTCCCAAGGCGCAGGCGCTCGAACAATCTGGGTGAAAGTCGTGGTAACCAGCTGGTTGACCCGACTTCTACCCAGATGGTTCGAGCCCTGCTCGTTGGGCGTTGGGCGTTGGGCGTTGGCCTCAGCGTGATCCGCTCTTCAGGCCCTCGAAGATCTCCAGCTCCTTTGCAGCCAGGGCCTGCTGGCCGGTGCGCCGGTAGGCCTGGGCGAGCCGGTAGTGTGCCTGGGCGAGGGTGGGCTGCAGCCGGGTGGCGCGCCGCAGCGCCTCGATGGCGTCGGGATATCGCTGCTGGTCCGATAACAGGATGCCGAGCTGCAGGAACGCATCCGCGAGCGTGGGATCGCGCGCCACGGCGCGCCGGAGCAGCGATTCGACCTGCTTCAGATCGGGAGCCGGCGCGCCGGCGGGCTGCCCTTTCCAGAGGCTCATCGCGTAATGGAACTGCGCCAGCGCGTTGCGTGGCTGTCCTTTCGCGAATCGCGCAAGCCGGCGCGTGACGTCCGCGCCGAGCTTCGGCGCCACGCCGTAGATCTCGCCGAGGAACTGGTGCGGCCGCGGATCGAGCGGTGCGAGGTCCGACGCCGTGCAGAATGACCTGACGGCCTCCTCGTAGCGCCCGCGCGCGTACTGCGCGATGCCACGGCCGACGTGCAAGCGGGCGGACTTCGGAAAACGGACGACCGCCGCGTCGAACACCTTTTCGGCAGGCTCCAGCGCCTTCAACGTGACCAGATTGTTGCCCCAGTCGAAGAGGTGCTCCTCGGTGGCGTCCATGTGGGCCGCGCGCTGGTACGCTTCGGCGGCGCCGACCAGGTTGCCAGTGCGCTCCTCGAGATCGCCGAGGAGGTTGTGCAGCTCGCCCGTCTCTTTCGCCGCCAGCATCTGTGAAATCTGCGCGCGCGCGCGGTCAACCTTGCCGGTCTCGATGAGCGCGAGCGCCAGGTCGTAGCCGCTGGGATAGTTCGAAGGATCGATGGCCTGCGCCCGTTCGAGGTGCACGATCGCGGTGTCGAGCCGGCCCTGCTGCAGGTAGAACGACGCCAGCGCGTACTGCGCATCGAAGCTTCCGGGATTCCGCCGGGCGGCATCGGTCAGGCGCCGTTCGATCGCTGCCGCGTCTGCGGCCGGCAGCTTGCCCGGCCGCGCGGCGGGGCTGGTCGATTGCGTTGCGACCGCCGGAAAAGGCAGCAGACAGATAAGAAGGGCAAGAACGGCGATGCGCCCGTGAACGTAATGAAAGGCCGCACGATGGCCCCCTGGTGGCACGAGGCTGCCCCGCGAGGACAAGTCAAAAGCCGCAAGGTGGCCCCCTGGAAGCAAGAGGCCGCCCCGCGAGGAGAAGAATGTCACTGATGCATGGACCCGGCGCCGGCGACAGGGAGCGTGCCGCCGCCTCCCCGGAGGAAGGCGGCGGTGACGCGGCCCGTGGCCTGGCGATCTACCAGTAGATCTTCGCGCCGAGCTGAACCTGCCGTGGCGCGTTGCGCATGCTCGTGATGCTCGCGAAGTTGCGCGCATCGTTGAAGTTCAGCGAGCCGGGCAGGTTGAACGCCGGCGTGTTCGTCACGTTGAACGCCTCGGCGCGGATCTCGAACTGCCGCTGGCCCCAGATGGTGAACTGCTTTGCCAGCCCGAGATCGAGCTGGCGCAGCGGCGGTCCGGTCACCTGGCTGCGCTTGCCGCCGAGCGGGCTGAAATCGGTCTGCCCGATCGCGGCCACCGGCGCCGGATCGGCGAAGGCATCCGGGTTGTAGAACTGCTCGACGCTGTGGCTGCCGGCGTACGGGTCGCCGACGACGAGTGCGTAACATCCCGTGCCGGATCCGCTGGCCACCGTGCACCCGATGGTCTGCGCCTGGCCGCTGTAGGCGGAGAACACCCAGTTCATTCGCCAGCCGCCAAGGATCGGACCCCGTCCGGGCAGGTCGTAGTTGCCGCTGAAGACGAGGGCGTGCTTCGTGTGGAAGCCGGAGAGCCCGATGTCGTTCTCGAGATCCCAGCCCTCTACGTCCGGCGCGCGCAGGCCGCCGACGCCGCCGCCCGACAGCGAGTCGCCGGCGTTGGTCTTCGAATCGCTGAGCGTGTAGCTCAGAAGGAACTGCAGGCCGTTGTGGTACCGCCGCTGGAACTTGGCCTGCAGCGAGTCGTAGGCGCTCACGCCCACCGTGCGGATGAGCAGCGACCCACGAGCAAAGCTGGGCCAGTCGATATACGGCTGCGCGTTGGTGCCCGGCGGCAGCAGGACGTTCACGTTGTTCATGCCCGTGAAGGTCTCGAGGTTCCGCCCGCGTGTGCCGACGTACCCGATCTCAATCGCGTGGTTCGGCAGCACCTCCGTCTGCAGCGTCAGGTTGTAGTTGTGATACCGCGGCGTCTTGTAGTCGAACTCCAC
>JBOIEI010000684.1:0-4487 GCA_050741055.1 Burkholderiales bacterium
GGACCTATATGTGCCTCATTTGCGGTTTCGTCTACAGCGAAGCCGCCGGATTGCCGGAGGAAGGCATTGCGCCCGGCACGCGCTGGGAAGACGTGCCGATGAACTGGTCGTGCCCGGAGTGCGGCGCGCGCAAGGAAGATTTCGAAATGGTGGAGATCTGAACCCGATCGATTCCTTACAGCGGAGACGCGAATGCGAATTCTGCACACCATGATCCGGGTGGGCGACCTCGAGCGCTCGATCGATTTCTATACCAAGGTGCTCGGCATGCAGGTGTTGCGGCGGCGGGACTATCCCGACGGCCGCTTCACCAACTGCTTCGTCGGCTACGATGACGAGGCGCGCACCGCGGTGCTGGAGCTCACCCACAACTGGGATACCAAGAGCTACGACATGGGCAACGGCTATGGCCATGTCGCGATCGAGGTCGATGACGCGTACAAGGCGTGCGAAGAGGTCACGCGCCGCGGCGGCAAGGTGGCGCGCCCGGCCGGCCCCATGAAGCACGGCACCACCGTGATCGCGTTCGTCGAAGACCCGGACGGCTACAAGATCGAATTCGTGCAGCGCAAGGCGGCCTGAGGCTTTCTTACCCGGATTCGGCGATTGCGTTCGAAAGCGCGACGTACTGCGCAACCGCGAGCGTCTCGCCGCGCGAGCGCGGATCGACGCCCACCGAACGCATCTGCGCTTCGTCGGCAATGCCCGAAAGCGCGTTGCGCAGCGTCTTGCGCCGCTGCGAGAAAGCCGCCGCGACGACGCGGCGAAAGATATCTTCATCGCTTGCCCGCCAGGGCAAGGGCGCGAGCGGACGCAGGCGTGCGAACGCCGATTCGACCTTGGGCTGGGGCCGAAACGCACCGGACGGGACGCGGAACAGCCGCTCGATCGCGAACCGGTAGCCAAGCATCACCGTGAGCCGGCCGTATTCGCTCGTGCCCGCCCGCGCCGTCATGCGATCGACCACTTCCCGTTGCAACATCACGTGGATGTCGCGGATCGACGCGGTGTATTCGAGCAGTCGAAACAGCAGCGGTGAGGAGATGTTGTACGGCAGATTGCCGACGACGCGAAGATCGCTGCCCACGGCTGCAAAATCGTAATCGAGCGCATCGCCGACGTGCACCGCGAGGTTCCCGCGCGCATGGCCTTGCTCCAGGCGCGCGGCGAGATCGCGGTCGATCTCCACCACGTCCAGCCGGTTCACCCGCTCGAGTAGCGCCGCCGTCAGCGCGCCCAATCCCGGGCCGATCTCGATCACACGATCATCGGGCTGCGGATCGATGCAATCAACGATGCGCCGCACGATGGCAGGCTCGACCAGGAAGTTCTGGCCGAAGCGCTTGCGCGCGCGGTGGAGTGCGAACTCGGCCATCGGCGCTTACCCGCGTTCGATCCGCAGAACATCGGCCGGCTTCGGTGAGCCCGGCGGATGCGCCGGCGACATCAACCTTCGACGGCTCGGGTAGCGCCAGCGATCGGCCGCAGGCGCGCTTGCGGCATCATGCGTTCGGCATTGCGCGCCATGATCGCGGCCGCCTCGATCGCTTCGATCAGGCTCCCCGCGTCGGCCTTGCCGCTGCCCGCGATGTCGAGCGCCGTTCCGTGATCGACCGAGGTGCGCACGATCGGCAGCCCCAGCGTGACATTGATGCCGCAGCCGAAGCTCGCATACTTGAGCACTGGCAAGCCCTGGTCGTGATACATCGTGAGCACCGCGTCGAACGCCTTCAGGCGCGCCGGGGTGAACAGCGTATCGGCGGGCAAGGGCCCTTGTACTTCGAGGCCCTCGGCGGCGAGGCGTTCGATCACCGGGGCAATGATCTCGATCTCCTCGCGCCCCAGATAACCCGACTCGCCGGCGTGCGGATTCAAGCCGGCGACCCCGATGCGCGGGCGCTCCAGGGCATAGCGCCAGGAAAGATCGTGGACGAGGATGCGCAGCGTCTGCTCCAGCATCGGCTGGTCGAGTCGCGCCGGCACCTCGCTCAAGGCGACGTGCGTGGTGGCGAGCGCGACCCGCAATCCGCCGCCGCACAGCATCATCACTACGCGCGGCGTTGCGGTGCGCTCGGCCAGCATCTCGGTGTGACCGGTGAACGCGACGCCGGCGGCGTTGATGATGCCCTTGTGCACCGGTCCGGTGACCATCGCGTCGAAGCGGCCGTCGAGACAGCCGTCGACCGCGTGCTCGAGCGTCTCGATCACGTAGGCGCTGTTGCGGGCGTCGAGCTCGCCAGGCACGACCGGCGCCCGCAGCGGGACATGCCGGATTTCGAGCGCGCCGGCCCGCTTGTCATCCCGCGTGTCATCCCGCCTGTCATCGCGATGGTCATCCTCTGCCCGCCACTCGCTCAGCTGGAGATCGATCCCGAGATCGCGGGCGCGGCTTGCCAGGAGATCGCGATCGGCGATGACGACCACGCGTGCCGGCAGCCGGCGCCCGGCGAGCCGCGCGACGATATCCGGTCCGATGCCGGCCGGTTCCCCCGGGGTCAATGCCAACGTGATCACGCGCTCGCGCTCCGCAGCTCTGGAACCCGCAACTGTAGCATTGCTGAGCGCGTATGCGTGGAACGGTACGCTCTAGCGCTGCTCGGCCCGGTACTCGACATAGGCCTTGTCGCGCAGCTGGCGCAGCCACTCCTGATAGGCTTCGTCGGACTTGCGGGCGCGTAATGCCTGGCGCGCCGTCAGCCGCAGCCGCTCCTTTGACATGTCTTCGTCGCGCCTGGCGAGGACCTGGATCAGATGCCAGCCGAACTCGGTTTTCACCGGCTGGGACACCTGGTTTACCTGCAGCTGGTTCATGGCCCGCTCGAAATCCGGAACCGTGTCCCCGGGGGAGATCCAGCCGAGGTCGCCGCCCTTGGACGCGCTCGCATCCTGCGATTGCAGCCGCGCCAGCTCGGCGAAATTCTCGCCGTTCACGACGCGCTCGCGCAGCCCCAGCAGGCGGTTACGGGCCTCGGCCTCCGAGATGATTTCGTTGGTGCGGATCAGGATGTGGCGCGCGTGCGTCTGCTGCACGATGACCGGCGCCGCGCCGCGCTGGTCGAGCAGCTTCAGGATATGGAAGCCGTTGGGGCTGCGCAGGATGGCGCTCACATCGCCCACGCGCATGCCCTTGACCGCCTCGAGGAACAATCCGGGCAGGCGGCTCGCCTCGCGCCAGCCGAGCACGCCGCCCTTCAGGCCCTCGGGCGCATCGGAGTAGGTCGCCGCAACCTGACCGAAATCCGCGCCCTGCTTCAGCTGCGCCAGCGCTTCCTCGGCCCTTGCCTGCCGGATCTTGATCTGCTCCGGATTCGCCTGCTCGGGCACGCGCACCAGGATATGGCCGAGATTGTATTCGTCGTTGCGGCCGAGCACGTCCTCGCGCGTTTGCAGGAACGCGTCGATCTCGGCATCGGTAACGACGATCTTGCTGTCGACCTCGCGTTCGCGCAGCCGGGCAATGGTGATTTCCTTGCGCAGCTCATCGCGGAACCGGTCGTAGGAGACGCCGTCCTTTTCCAGCGCCGCGCGCAGGGCCGTCAGGGTGAGCTTGTTCTCCTGGGCAATGCGCGCGACCGTCTTGTCGAGGATCGCATCGTCGATGCGGATGCCGCTATCCTTGGCGAACTGAAGCTGGGTTTTCTGGCCGATCATGCGCTCGAGCACCTGCTTCTCCAGCACGTCCTGCGGCGGCAGCGGGGTGCCCTGGCGGCGCAGGCTGTCGGTGGCGAGCTTCATTTGTTCGGTCAGGTCGAATCGGGTGATGACCTCGTCGTTCACCACCGCGACGATGCGGTCGACTTCGAGCACGCGCTGCGCTGGCGCCGATGCGCCGGGGGCCAGGGGCGAAAGGAAGCTGAGCGAGGCCATCGCAGCGACGGCCACGGCATGCTTGGCGTTCATCAGTAGCGCGTGGGCGGCAGGGGGCCGCCGCCTTGGGGTTCGTTGATCTTGGTGTAGCCGGCAATGTTCTCCCGCAACACCTCCAGTGGATTCGATCCGACCCTGGCGACACCGTTGAGTTCCAGCTGCAGGAAGATCGCACGCGACGATTCGCCTGTTCCCACCGCGACGTTGTGCATGACCAGCCGCGCGACCCAGCAGCCGCCGTTGTATTCGATGCCGGCGAGCCCCTCGGCGATGCGGCCGTCGCGCAGCGAGTAATTCACGCGCCCGACCCCGCTCCAGCCGCGCGCGATCGGCCACTGCGCGGACAGGTCGACGTTCTCCAGCAGGTCGCGGGTGAAGCGGTAACCCACATTCAGCACCTTGCCGACATCCGGCTGATAGCGCGCGCCCAACGCGAGCTTGCGCGTCTCCTTGAACTCCTGGTTGTACTGGATGCCAACTTCCGCGATCAACGAGGGTGCGATCTGTCCGCTCAGCGCAGCCAGCATGTCCGAGCTCGTTCCGGTACGAACCGGCATGCCCGGAAGTGTCACCTGCTGGCTTTCGAAGTAGAAGCGCTGAGCGAACGCGACGCGCAGCTG
>JBOIEI010000685.1:0-3627 GCA_050741055.1 Burkholderiales bacterium
CGCCCGGCCGTTGGCCATGAACGGGAACTGCCCTGCACGGTAGGCGATACCGGCCTCGCGCAGACTTTGCTCGGTGCGCCCCACCCAGGCGATCTCGGGCGAGGTGTAGATCACCCATGGCACGTGATCGAGATTTACGTGCGCCGCCTGGCCGGCAATGCGTTCGGCCACCGCCACGCCCTCCTCCATCGCCTTGTGTGCGAGCATCGGCCCGCGCACGACGTCGCCGACGGCGTACACGTTCGGCAGATTCGTGCGGCAATCGGCGTCCACCTCGACGAACCCGCGTGCGTCCAGCGCGAGTCCGACCACCTTGGCACCAAGGCCTTCGGTGTTGGGCGAGCGTCCCACCGCCACGATCAGCTTGTCGAACTCCGCCTGCTGCGTCTTCTTGCCTTCCGCGCCGTATTCGACCACCACGCCGCCCTTGCCTTTGCGGACCGCGCTTACGTTGACCCCGGTGTGGATGGCAAGCCCGAGATCGCGCGTGAACGCCTTGAGCGCTTCCTTGGCAACCGCTTCGTCCGCCGCCATGAGGAAGTCGGGAAGCGCTTCGAGAACCGTGACCTCTGAACCGAGCCGGCGCCATACGCTGCCCATTTCCAGGCCGATCACTCCGGCGCCGATCACGCCCAGGCGTCTCGGAATTTCGGTCAGCGCCAGCGCGCCGGCATTGTCGAGGATGACGTCGTTATCGAAGGGCGCGAAAGACAAGGCGCGTGCAACCGAACCGGTCGCAACGATCACGTGCCTAGTTTGCAGGGTTTCGATCTTTCCACTCTCGGATACCTCGATACCGTAGCCGTCGTCTGCGGCCGACTTGAATGCCCCCGTGCCGTGATAAGCGGTCACCTTGTTCTTGCGAAAAAGCCCCGCGATGCCGCCGGTGAACTGGTCGACGATCTTCTGTTTGCGCGCCTGCATGGTCGCCACGTCGATGCGCGCATCCTTGACCGTGATGCCATGGGCTCCAAACTCATGTTGCACGCGCTCGAAGTTCTCCGACGACTCGAGCAGCGCCTTGGACGGGATGCAGCCCACGTTCAGGCAAGTGCCGCCCAGCGAGGCTTTGCCTGCGGGGTTCTTGAAGTTGTCGATGCAGGCGGTGCGCAGGCCCAGCTGGGCGGCGCGTATGGCGGCGACATAGCCGCCTGGCCCGGCACCGATGACGATGACGTCGAAGGAAGTTGTCATGGATGAGTGAAAAGTGGAAGGGTGAAAAGTGAAAGGCGAAATCACCGCCGCTGGTCATCAAGGCCTCGGTGCGAAGCGTTCACATTTCACTGCTTCACGCTTCACTGCGCACCCGCGGCGCTTGCTCCATCACAGATCCAAGAGAATCCTTGCCGGATCTTCCAGCGCTTCCTTGATCGCGACCAGGCTCAACACCGCCTCGCGCCCGTCGATGATGCGGTGATCGTAGGAGAGCGCGAGGTAGTTCATGGGCCGGATCACGATCTGTCCGTCCTCCACCACCGGGCGCTCCTTGGTCGCGTGCTCGCCCAGGATCGCGCTCTGCGGCGGATTGATGATCGGCGTGGAGAGCATCGAGCCGAACACCCCGCCGTTGGAGATCGAGAACGTGCCCCCGCTCAGCTCGTCGATGGAAAGCTTGCCTTCCTGCGCGCGCTTGCCGAAGTCGGCAATGACCTTCTCGATTTCGGCGATCGAGAGCTGGTCGGCGTTGCGGATGATGGGCACGACCAGGCCGCGCGGGCTCGCCACCGCGATGCCGATGTCGAAGTAGCCGTGATAGATGATGTCGTTGCCGTCGATCGAGGCGTTCACCAGCGGATAGCGCTTGAGCGCCGCCACCGAGGCCTTGACGAAGAACGACATGAAACCCAACCGCACGCCGTGCTCCTTTTCGAAGCGCTCGCGGTAGCGGTTGCGCAACTCGATCACCGGCTGCATGTTGACTTCGTTGAAGGTGGTGAGAATCGCCGCGGTCGACTGCGACTGCACCAGGCGCTCGGCGATCCGCGCCCGCAGCCGCGACATGGCGACGCGCTGCTCCGGGCGCTCGCCGACGATCGCGTTGAGATCGACCGCGCTCGGTTCGGAACGAGCGATGGGCGCGGCAGGAGCCGAAGGCGCGCTCGGCGCCGGAGCGCGCTGGGCGGCCTCGCCCGACTGGACGGCGGCGAGCACGTCGGCCTTGGTCACGCGCCCGCCGCGTCCGCTGCCCGCGACCTGCGTAGTATCCACTCCCTGCTCCTGCGCGATCTTCTTCGCCGCCGGCATGACCTGGGCCCCGGCAGCGGGCGTCTGCTTGGCCGGTTCGGGCGCCTTGGCCTCTGCTTTCGCCTGCCCTTTCTCCGGCGCCTTCGGCGCCGCAGGCGCCTCGGCCTTCGCCTCGGTGTCGATGGTCGCGATCACCTCGTTGCTCACCACCGTGCCGCCGTCGCCCTTGACCACTTTCACCAGCACCCCGGATGCGGGCGCGGGCACCTCGAGCACGACCTTGTCGGTTTCGATATCGATCAGGTTCTGATCGCGCTCGACGAATTCGCCCGCCTTCCTGTGCCAGGCGAGCAGCGTCGCCTCCGGCACCGATTCCGACAGTTGCGGGACCTTGACCTCAACCAGCATGGAAGCTCCGTAGTGTGTTTTTTGCCGGGATCTTTCCCTCGCCCCCGGTCCCGCTGCCGCTGGAACAGAACAGGAGGACGGCTGCTTGCATCACTCCACCACGTCCGCGACAACGTCTTCGGCCAAGGCGGCGTTGATCAATTCCTTCTGCTGCCTGTCGTGCAGGCTCTTGTAGCCCACCGCCGGGCTAGCCGACGATGTACGCCCGGCGTAGCCGAGCTTCTGTCCCGGGCGCATGTGCCGCACCACGTAGTGCTGGACCCAGCGCCACGCGCCCTGGTTTTTCGGCTCTTCCTGGCACCACACGACCTCGGTCGCATTGGCGTACTTGTCGACCATCGCCTTGAAATGCTCGTGCGGGAACGGGTAGAGCTGGGAGATGCGCACCAGTGCCACGTTCTTGATCGATCGCTCGCGTCGGCCCGCCCGCAGGTCGAAGAACACCTTGCCGCTGCAGAACACGACCCGCTTCACCTTGCCCGGATCGATGTCCTCGTCCCAGTCGTCGTTCACGGGGTTGAACTTGCTGTGCGCGAACTCCTCCAGCGGCGACACCGATTCCTTGTGCCGCAGCAGGCTCTTGGGCGAGAACAGCACCAGCGGCTTGCGGTACGGCCGTATCGCCTGCCGGCGCAGGAGGTAGAACATCTGCACCGGCGTGGCCGGCACGCACACCTGCATGTTGTAGTCCGCGCACAGCTGCAGGAAGCGCTCGAGCCGCGCCGACGAGTGCTCCGGGCCCGCGCCCTCGTAGCCATGCGGGAGCATGAGCGTGAGCCCGCACAGCCGCCCCCACTTGACCTCGCCCGCGGCGATGAATTGGTCGATCACCACCTGGGCGCCGTTGACGAAGTCGCCGAACTGCGCCTCCCATACCACCAGCTCGTTCGGCTCCGAGGTCGAATAGCCGTATTCGAAGCCGAGCACGGCTTCTTCGGACAGCACCGAGTCGATCACCGTGAACGGTGCCTGGTTTTCCGACACGTTCTGCAGCGGCACATAGCTGCCGGCATCCCAGCGCTCGCGGTTCTGGTC
>JBOIEI010000686.1:0-2918 GCA_050741055.1 Burkholderiales bacterium
TTCCAGGGCGAGATGCCCAAGCCGAATCAGCTGTACTGGCGCGGCCCGGTGCTGTGGTACTTCGACGGCACGTCGTGGCACATGGGCATGACGTTCGGAACGACGTCGGCCAGCTATGCGCCGGTCGGAACCGGCGCCGCGTACAGCTATACCGTCACGCTGGAGCCGCACGACAAGCGCTGGCTGTTCGCGCTCGAGCTGCCGGCGAAGCTGCCGCCCAACAGCCATTTCACCACCGACTTCCAGATGCTGGCGAACCGGCCGGTGCGAAGCCGCACGCGCTACGAGATGACCTCGCATACCAGCTACCGGCTGGGCTACGAAGGATTGAGTCCGTACGAGCGCCGGCGCGCGCTGCAGCTGCCCGAAGGCTACAACTGGCGCGCAAGGGCGCTCGCGCTCAACATGCACAACGCCGCGCGCGACGACGAAGACATGGTGAACCAGGTGCTGGCGATGTTTCGCACCCAGCCGTTCTTCTACACCCTCACCCCGCCGCTGCTGGGCGAGAATCCGGTCGACGACTTCCTGTTCAACACGCGCAGCGGTTTTTGCGAGCACTATGCCTCCGCGTTCGCCTTTCTCATGCGCGCGGCCGGCATTCCGGCACGGGTGGTGACCGGCTACCAGGGCGGGGAAGTGAATCCGATCGGCGGCTACATGATCGTGCGCCAGTCCGAGGCGCACGCCTGGGCCGAAGCGTGGATCGAGGAACGCGGCTGGGTGCGCGTGGATCCGACTGCGGCGGTCTCGCCGCAGCGCGTGGAATCCGGAATTGCAGCCGCCGTGCCGACGACAGACGGATTGCAGCTGGCGTTTCGCGGCAACAACGAATGGCTGCGGCAACTGCGCTTCACCTGGGATTCGTTCGCCAACACCTGGAACCAGTGGGTGCTCGGCTACAACCCCGAGCGCCAGTACTGGCTGCTGTCGCGTGTGGGCCTGGACCGTGCCACCTGGCAAACGCTGGCGCTGATCCTGCTCGCAATCACCGGCTTCATCACCTGCATCTTCGCAGCGCTGATCCTGCGCCGGCTGCATCGGCGCACGCGCGACCCGGTGGCCGCAATCTATGCGCGCTTCTGCCGTAAGCTCGCTCGGCGCGGCGCGCAACGCGCTCCGTCCGAGGGCCCGGCGGACTTTGCCGCCCGCGCAGCCGGCCGTGTTCCGGAGGCGGCCGGCGCGATCCGCGCGATCACCGATCTGTATATCGCGCTGCGCTACGGCACGCGCGCCGCGGACTCGGACATGCGGCGGCTGAAGCGGATGGTTAGGGAGTTGGAGATTTGAAGAGCCGAGGGCGACGGAGTGAAGCGTGAAGTGAAGTTGGAGTTTTGAACAGCCGAGGCTTCACCCAGCCCCGGACGAGGGCAGATACTTGATCGGATCCACCGGCTTGCCGAGGCGCCGGATCTCGAAGTGCAGCATGACGCGGCTCGCATCCGAGTCGCCCATCTCGGCGATCTTCTGACCCTTGGTCACCGTGTCGCCCTGCTTCACCAGCACGGCTCGGTTGTGCGCGTAGGCCGACAGATAGGTGTCGTTGTGCTTGATGATGACCAGATTGCCGTAGCCGCGCAATCCGTGGCCGGTGTACACCACCCGGCCGGGCGCGCTGGCGACGATGGCCTGGCCGAGATTGCCCGCGATCTGCACGCCCTTCGGCCCACCGTTCTCGTTGAAGCCCGCGATGACCTTGCCCTTGGTCGGCCAACCCCAATTCACCGTATCCGGATCGTCGGTCGCGGCCGGCGCTGGCTGCTTTTCCGGCGCCGCGGCCGGCGCAGTTGCGGCGGCAGCCGAGGGCGCGGACGTGGTTTCCTGCAATTGGGCGAGCGCCGCTTCCGAATACGGCAGCTTGATTGCCTGCGGCGTAATGATGAGGTCCGCGGGTGGTATTTCCGCGACAGCAGGCTTGTCGCCAAGCGGTGGCAGCAAGGGCACGCCATCGGCACCCATCGCCTGCCCCTGGACGGGCGGCGGCGCCTGATAAGGCCGGGCTACGGCCGCCCCGGGCGCCGGCTCGGTTGGCGCCGCGACGGTCGGCGCCGCGGGGACCGCGTTCGGATCCTTGACCAGCAGCACCTGGCCGACCTCGATGGCGGCGGGATTGGTGATGTTGTTCCAGCGTGCCAGGTCGCGGTAGTCGATGCCGTGGGCGACTGCAATGGCGTACAACGTGTCGCCGCGCTTGACGATGTAGGTGCCGGGTTGCGCCTCGACCCTGCTCGGCGCGGGCTTGCGCTCCACGACCGGTGCGGGATGCCGCGCGACCATGCAGCCGCTCAGCGCGACGGCCAACCCTGCGGCAACCGCGCAGCGCATTCGCATTCTCATCGCAGCGTGCCTGCGCGCAGCGGTACGAAATGAACTTCTTCCAGCATGTTGTCGATCAGACCCGAAGCCGAGCGCTCGATCAGACAAAGCCGCTGCTTCTGGGTTCCCAACGGCAGAATCATTCTACCACCCGGTGCCAGCTGCTCGAGCAACGCTGCGGGCGGTGCGTTCGCCGCCGCCGCGATCACGATCGCGTCGAACGGCGCCGCCTCGGGCAGTCCCTCTGTGCCATCGGCCAGTTTCATGCGCACGTTGCGCAGCTTCAATTCGCGCAGGATGCGTACGCGCGCCTGCTCCAGCAGCGCGCCGATGCGCTCGACCGAGAACACCTCGCGTGCCAGCTTCGAGAGCACGGCGGCCTGATAGCCGCAACCGGTGCCCACTTCGAGCACGCGCCCCAGCGGGCGGCTGGCACGCACCAGCTCGCACATCCTCGCGACCGTGAACGGGTGCGAGATCGTCTGACCGTGGCCGAGCGGAAGCGATACGTCGTCGTAAGCGCGGCTCGCCAACGCGTCGTCGACGAAGATGTGGCGCGGGATTTCGGCCATGGCGCCGAGCACCGCTTCATCGTGTACCCC
>JBOIEI010000687.1:0-3087 GCA_050741055.1 Burkholderiales bacterium
AACCACTGGTACCACTGCGACATGAACTACCGCGGCATCAGCAACATGCTGATGCTGTGCGGCTGCATCGGCAAGAGCGGCGGCGGCTGGTCGCATTACGTGGGCCAGGAGAAGCTGCGCCCGCAGACCGGCTGGACCGCGCTCGCCTTCGCGCTCGACTGGATCCGCCCGCCGCGGCAGATGAACTCGACCAGCTTCTTCTACGCGCACACCGACCAGTGGCGCTACGAGAAGCTCTCGATGGAGGAAGTGCTCTCCCCTCTCGCACCGCAGGGCGAAGCGGGCAAATCGTATCGCGGCTCTATGATCGACTACAACGTGCGCGCCGAGCGCATGGGGTGGCTGCCCTCGGCGCCGCAACTGCAGACCAATCCACTGCAGGTGGTGCGCGATGCGCGCGCCGCCGGCCTCGAGCCGACCGACTACGTGGTGAAGGGCCTGAAGGACGGCTCGCTGAAGATGAGCTGCGAAGACCCCGACCACCCGGACAACTGGCCGCGGGTGATGTTCGTGTGGCGCTCCAATATCCTGGGGTCCTCGGGCAAGGGCCACGAGTACTTTCTCAAGCACCTGCTGGGCGCCGTCCACGGTGTGCAGGGCAACGACCTCGGCGCCGACGATGCCAAACCCGAGGAGGTGCAGTGGCACGCGCAAGCCCCGGAAGGCAAGCTCGATCTGCTGGTCACGCTCGACTTTCGCATGAGCACGACCTGCCTGTATTCGGACATCGTGCTGCCGACCGCCACCTGGTACGAGAAGAACGATCTCAACACCAGCGACATGCATCCGTTCATCCACCCGCTGTCGACCGCCGTCGACCCGGCCTGGCAATCGAGAAGCGACTGGGAGATCTACAAGGGCATTGCCCGCAAGTTCAGCGACGTGTGCGCCGGCCACCTGGGCGTGGAGCAGGAGGTGGTGCTCACGCCGCTCATGCACGACACGCCGGGCGAGCTCGGCCAGCCGTTCGAGGTCAAGGACTGGAAGAAGGGCGAGTGCGAGCTGATTCCCGGCAGGACCGCGCCGCAGATCGCCGTCGTCGAGCGGGATTACCCGAACGTCTACAAGCGTTTCACCGCCCTCGGCCCGCTGCTGGCGAAGATCGGCAACGGCGGCAAAGGCATCGGTTGGAACACGCAGACCGAGGTCCGCCAGCTCGGCGAGCTGAACGGCCTGGTCAGCGACGAGGGCGCGACCCTCGGCATGCCGAAGATCGACACCGACATCGACGCCTGCGAGGTGGTGATGATGCTCGCGCCCGAGACCAACGGCCACGTGGCGGTCAAGGCCTGGGAGGCGCTGTCCGGCAAGACCGGTCGCGAGCATACACACCTGGCGCTACATCGCGAAGACGAGAAGATCCGTTTCCGCGACATCCAGGCGCAGCCGCGCAAGATCATTTCATCGCCGACCTGGAGCGGAATCGAGTCCGAGACGGTGTCGTACAACGCCGGCTACACGAACGTGCACGAGCTGATCCCGTGGCGCACGCTCACCGGACGCCAGCAGTTCTACCAGGATCATCCGTGGATGCGCGCGTTCGGCGAAACGCTGGCCTCCTACCGGCCGCCGGTCGACCTGAAAGCCACCGCGGCCATCCACAACACGCGCTCCAACGGCAATCCGGAGATCCTGCTCAACTTCATCACCCCACACCAGAAGTGGGGCATCCACTCGACCTACAACGACAACCTGATGATGCTCACGCTCAATCGCGGCGGCCCGGTGATCTGGATCAGCGAAGACGACGCGAAGCGCGCCGGCATCGTCGACAACGACTGGATCGAGCTGTTCAACGTGAACGGCGCGCTCTCGGGGCGGGCGGTTGTAAGCCAGCGGGTGCTGCCGGGAATGGCGATCATGTACCACGCACAGGAGAAGACCATCAACATGCCGGGCTCCGAGATCACGGGCACCCGCGGCGGCATTCACAACTCGATGACCCGCACCGTGCTCAAGCCCACCCACATGATCGGCGGGTACGCGCAGCTCTCCTACGGTTTCAACTACTACGGCACCATCGGCACCAATCGCGACGAGATCGTGGTCGTCCGCAAGATGCGTACGGTGGATTGGCTGGATACGCCGGCCAGCACCGAGCCTGCGCTCGATGCGCAGCAGGCTTGAGGAGAACTCGATGAAAGTACGCGCCCAGATCGGCATGGTCATGAACCTGGACAAGTGCATCGGCTGTCACACCTGCTCGGTCACCTGCAAGAACGTCTGGACCAGCCGCCCCGGTGTGGAGTACGCCTACTTCAACAACGTCGAGACCAAGCCCGGCATCGGCTACCCGAAGGAATGGGAGAACCAGCAGAAGTGGAACGGCGGCTGGGTGCGCAAGGCCAACGGCAGGATCGAGCCGCGCCAGGGCGCACGCTGGAAGCTGCTGATGAAGATCTTCGCCAACCCCAACCTGCCCGAGATCGACGACTACTACGAGCCCTTCACCTTCGACTACGACCACCTGCAGTCGGCGCCCGAAATGAGCGCCGCGCCGACCGCGCGCCCGCGCAGCCTGATCACCGGCAAGACCATGGAGAAGATCGTCTGGGGGCCGAACTGGGAGGAAATCCTCGGCGGCGAGTTCGAGAAGCGCAGCCAGGACCGCAACTTCGACGACATCCAGAAGGAGATCTACGGGCAGTTCGAGAACACCTTCATGATGTACCTGCCGCGCCTGTGCGAGCACTGCCTGAATCCCTCGTGCGTCGCCTCGTGTCCGTCGGGCTCGATCTACAAGCGCGAGGAAGACGGCATCGTGCTGATCGACCAGGACAAGTGCCGCGGCTGGCGCATGTGCGTCTCGGGCTGCCCGTACAAGAAGATCTATTACAACTGGAAGAGCGGCAAGGCCGAGAAATGCATCTTCTGCTACCCGCGCATCGAGGCCGGGCAGCCCACGGTATGCTCGGAGACCTGCGTCGGCCGCATCCGCTACCTCGGCGTGCTGCTCTACGATGCCGACCGCATCGCGCAAGCCGCCTCGGTCGAGCATGACCGCGACCTCTACCACGCCCAGCTCGGCGTGTTTCTCGATCCGAACGCTGCCGAGGTGATCGCGCAGGCCCGGGCGGACGGCGTCCC
>JBOIEI010000688.1:0-3215 GCA_050741055.1 Burkholderiales bacterium
GGAGTTAAAAGGTCGTGGGTCGGGTCGTGGATCGACCGGTAGGGTCGCGCGTCGCTCCGCATGACTGTGCGGGAAGGCGAGAATGGCAGCTGTGGCAAATGCGGCTAAGGTCGCGTTGGTCTTCCACGTCATCACTGCTCCTTGTCGAGAAACTCGTGCCCACGCGGGCAACTGCTGGCGCGCAAGGCTCATGCCTCGCATCCGGAGCTCGCGCCAGCCCTGGCGACGCTCTTGACGAGTGACCAGCGTCGCCCGCCCGAAAGGGTCTACAGCCATGGTGCGGATAAGCAAGAGGCCCCGGTTGATGCACTATCCGTCTTTGAATGGTATAGGTATCCGCGATATACCGGCTGCATGAACACGTAAGCGTTTCACCTTTGAACTGCCCCGGTTCGTTCTTCATAATGCGAAACGTCGCCGCCCTGGCGGCCGAACACTTGTGAGGAGGAACCCCGATGGCAAGAAAGCTTCGGCGCGGCACCGCCGTGCTGCTTGGCATTTGCGCGTGCGCGCCGCTGATGGCCATGGCGCAGAACTATCCGGCCAGACCGGTGCGCGTGATCGTCGTCTTTCCGCCCGGCGGATCGAACGACGTGACGGCCCGTATCGTCTTTCAGAAGATGACGGAGACCATCGGCCAGCAATTCATCGTCGACAACCGCGGCGGCGCGGCGGGCAGTCTCGGTGCTGCGGTGGTGGCCAAGAGCCCCGCCGACGGCTACACGCTGATGGTGCAATCCACCACGCATATCGCCAACGCGTTCGTGTACAAGGGGAAGCTGCCTTATGACACGCTCGGCGATTTCGTCGGACTTACGGCGCTGGCGCGACAGGTGGCGATGCTGCTCGTCCACCCCTCCATGCCGGTCAAATCGACCCAGGACCTCATCGCGATCGCCCAAAAGCGACCCGGCGAGGTGCTCTACGGTTCGGCCGGCAACGGCAGCTACCTGCACCTGTGCATGGCGCTGTTCAACTCCATGAGCAAGACCAAGATGATCCATGTGCCCTACAAGGGCGGCGGACCGATGCTGGTGAGCCTGGTGGGCGGCGAAGTGCAGACCTCGATCGCCACGATCGCATCGGCGTTCGCGCACATCAAGTCGGGCAGGCTGCGCCCGCTCGGCGTGAGCTCGGCGGAGCGCGTGGCGCAGTTCCCGGACGTGCCGCCGATCGCGGACGCCGTGCCGGGCTACGATTTCACCGCCTGGGTCGGCGCCTTCGCGCCCAAGGGAACACCCACCGCCATCGTCAACAAGCTCAATGCCGAGCTGAAGACGGTGCTGGCGGATCCCGAGGTCAAGGATAAGCTGTCCAAGTTGACCCTGGACCCGATGCACATGACGCCACAGCAGTTCGCAGCGCGCCTCAAATCCGACTACGACCGCTACGAAAAGCTGATGAAAATGGTTGGCGTGATCTAACGAGCTTACGCTAAGTGCCTTGCGGCTCTCTTCCTTCCTTGCAATGCCGATGCGCGCACCGCAAGTGAGGAAAGAGACGCCACGCCAGCTTCGAAGATGCAATCGGCGATGCTTGCATCGTCGCGCCTGTGCCGGAAGGCGCGGCGAGCGCAGCGGCTCGTCGGTCGCTTTCCGGTTCGGACAGGATGCTGCGAAAAGTCTAGACTCTCGGCCGCGGGCGCGCGACGATAGGCTATTCATTGTCGCGATAGCGAGGAGGAGAGACGATGCGTCGGGTACGATGGTTGTCGGCTGCGTTACTTCTATGCTGCGGAATCGCTGGAGCTCAGGACTATCCGGCGAAACCGATCCGCCTGGTGGTTCCGTATCCAGCAGGCGGGCCGGTCGATGCCATCGCGCGCATCGTCTCGCAGCAGTTCCAGCTCGGCCAGACCGTCATCGTGGAAAGCCGCTCGGGCGCGGGCGGCAGCGTGGGCGCGGACTCGGTCGCGAAATCGGCGCCCGACGGCTACACCATGCTGATCGGCAATACCGGGCCAATGTCGATCAACCCGGAGTTGCGGGCAAACCTGGGCTACGACTCCATCCGCGACTTCTCGCCGGTTGCCTGGCTCACTTCGGCGCAGATGGCGCTGATGGTGCACCCGTCGCTACCCGTGCGCTCGCTGCAGGAGTGGGTCGCGCTCGCACGCAAGAGTCCGGGCGAGCTCAACTACGGATCGGCCGGCATCGGCAACACCACGCACCTGGGGATGGAGCTGCTGCAGTCGGTGGCGAAGGTGAAGCTGGTGCACGTCCCATACAAAGGTGTCGCGCCGGCGTACGTCGACCTCATGTCGGGCCAGATCGCGACCATGTTCGGCAATGTGAGTGGTCCGCTCGCGCACATCCGCGCGGGGCGCCTGCGTGCCGTTGCGGTGACCGGGCCGAAACCTTCGCCCGTACTGCCGGGGGTGCCGCGAATCGGCGAGACCTATCCGGGCTTCGAGCTGGTGACCTGGATGGGGATCTTCGTGCCGGCCCGCACGCCCGAGAACATCCGCTCGAAGCTGGAGAGCGAGTTCCTGCGTGTCCTGCGCATGAAGGACGTTCAAGACAAGCTCGTCGGGCTCGGCAACGAGATCGTCGCCGGCAATGGCGAAGCGCTCGTCGCCATGGTCCGGCGCGAGCGCAATCTCTATGGCGGCATCATCAAGTCGGCCGGGATACGAGCGGAATAACGCGTTTGCCAGCCAGGGTGATGTGGTGTCGGCTCGCGACCACCCCGTCCGCGACGTTGTCGCGTCCCGCCCCTTGTCGAGAGGGGAAAATCAGTAGCCCGTTGCTCCCTGGCAGGAGGGGAGCATCAGTGGCTCGCTGCTATGGCGGCTTCGACCGCCATGTGCTCGTGGAAGAAGGCAGCAACTGCATCGTACGAAACCGCACTCTGGCGCGCGGCCTGCTCGATGTATAGCACCTCGATCGAGCCGCCGGCCTTGCGATAGTTGACGGCGAATCGTTCCGGCTCGTTCAGAGCCACGGGCGATTCCGGGTCGCGGTAATCGTGCACGGGGTCGGGCCGGCCCTGAAGCCACAGCGCGGGCGGTGTGACGACCTTTTCGCCGCGCTCGAGCATGAGCACCGGATTGCCATCGCTCATGTTGTCGTCGTTCTTCCAGAACGATCCCTGGCGTTCCGGGATGTCGCCCACCCAGGCTGCACCGGCCTCGCGCCCGCGCAGCGCATTGCGATAGCGCGACAGCGGATTGATGACCGGCCACGACATGGCGACGCAGCGCACGCTGGCATCGA
>JBOIEI010000689.1:0-19253 GCA_050741055.1 Burkholderiales bacterium
GTGCGATCGTGGCCACCTGCTCGGCGCCGCTCAACTCGACCCGATCGGTATTGGCGGCGACCAATTCCTGAACGGACTTCGACAAGGCCGCGAAGCGCGGCTGCAGCATCTGGTGCACGGCCGCCTCGCCCCGCACGACTTTTCCGGTCTCGGCGAATTCCATGACCTGGGCCAGGCCCTCGACATAGGCCTTGCGCTGCTTCTCCATCGTGTCGAGCCTCGCCTTGCCGGCTTCGTCCCGGGTGAGATCCACCAGCTGGCCCATCGCCTGGTCCATGGCCTTGCGCGCCTCGGCATCGCGCTCGATCAAGAGCGTGAACGGCGTCTGCTCGGTCTTCTGCAGCGTCTGCAGGGCCACGATGAAGGTCGCACGCGCCGCGTCGGCCACGCGGTGCGCCGCCTGCGATCTGCGCCAGTCCTCGTTGATGATGCGATCCGCCATCGCGCCGATGCGGCTCATGCCCGCCACGCCGAGCACCGACACGGCACAAAGAGAAACTAGCACCACACCGAAGCCGATGCCCAGCCGTAGGCTCAGAGTCATGTTGCGAAAGATAGTCACGCGGATCCCTCCAAGAGTATTGCTGAAGCCCTGGCCACGGTGCAGGGTGCCTGTCGTGCCCCACTATCGGCGCAGCCGGACGGTTCTTGAGCCGCGACGGCGCCGTCCGGCTCGGGCAGTGGCGATGGACTCGCACAAACGGGGGTAACCCGGATATTTCACCAGGCGGCCCGAATCGTAACCAGTGCTTCGAGTAGTGAAGTGATCGAGCAATATCGCCAAGTACGATTTCATCCGGGTTAAGGTCGGCAAGCGCCGTGCCGATACTTGTCCGGCCAGGGGACGCGGAAGCAGCGATCCTCTCCCCTCCCATTGCATGCAGCGCCACGGGAAACGCAACGCCATGTCCGAACTTCTCAAGAGCGTCGATGGACGCACCCGTCTCGCCGGGACCAACAAGCTGGAAATCCTTTTGTTCACGCTCGGCCGCGATACCGAGACCGGACGCAGGGAGACCTTCGGCATCAACGTCTTCAAGGTGCGCGAGGTGATGCGAGCGCCGGTGATCACGCGCGCCCCGGACATGCCGCCGGCGGTCGAGGGCATGGTGAGCCTGCGCGGCACGCTGGTCCCGGTGGTCGATCTGGCCAAGTACGCGAAACTCGCGACCGAGGCCACGGGCAAGGTGATGATCGTCACCGAATACAACGGCTGCACCCAGGGCTTCCTCGCCGAGGCGGTCGATACGATCCTGCGCATCGACTGGTCGGCCATGCGAGTGCCCCCGGAAATGCTCACGCACCGGACGGGAGGGCTGGTCACGGCCGTGACCGAGCTGCCCGACGCGCGTCTGGTGATGATGATGGACGTGGAGCGCGTGCTTGCCGATACCACCGACCATTCGATTGCCGACCTGATGTACCGCGACATCGTGCCGCTCGGCGTAGCGGACCGGACCGTGCTGTTCGCCGACGACTCGACGATCGCGCGCCGCCAGATCACCCATACGCTGCAGGCGATGGACGTGCGCCAGATCGAGACGCACAACGGACGCCAGGCGTGGGACGAGCTCGAGCGCATCGCGGGCCACGCGGCCAGCACCGGCAAGCCCATCACACACTTCGTTCAAGTCGTGCTGACCGATGTCGAAATGCCGGAAATGGACGGCTACATGCTCACGCGCAAGATCAAGAACGACCAGCGCTTCTCCGGCATACCGGTCATCATGCACTCGTCGCTGTCCGGCAAATCGAATCACCAGATGGGCAAATCGGTCGGCGTCGACGAATACGTGTCCAAGTTCGAACCGCAACGGCTGGCCGATACGCTGAGCCGCTTGCTGGCCTAGGAACCGCCTCATGCAATCAGTCGAAACTTCGAATAACGCGACCCCCGGCAGGAGCCTGCTCGATACGGTCGACGAGCATACGCAGTTCGCCGGATCGAATTGCATGGAGATCCTGCTGTTCTCGCTCGGCGGCGGCGAGATCTTCGGCATCAACGTGTGCAAGGTGCGCGAAGTGACCCTCACCCCGAAGATCACGCCTACCCCGCACATGCCGGCCGGGGTTCAGGGCGTGATCTCGCTGCGCGGCAGCGTCATTCCCGTCATCGACCTCGCGCGCGTGCTCGGCGTCGAGGCCATCTCGGAAAACCGTTGCAGCACCTTGATGGTGGCGGAGTTCTGCGGCCGCAGCCAGGGCTTCCTGGTCGACAGCGTCGATCGCATCACCCGCGTCACCTGGGACCAGGTGAAATCGCCCGACCCGGCACTGACCGGCGCCGACGGCATGGTGACGGCGATCACGCGCCTGCCCGACGGCCGCCTGGTGTCGATTCTCGATGTCGAGCAGGTGCTCGCCACCTCCTTCGGCGAGCCGGCCATCCCGGAGATCGAGCCGATCGAAAACGGCCACGACCTGAACGTGCTGTTCGTGGACGACTCGCCGCTCGCCCGGCGCGAGATCACCAGCGTGCTGGACAAGCTCGGCGTGCGCTATCAGCAGGCCACCAACGGGCGCGAGGCGTGGGAGAAATTGCAGGCGATGGCCGGTCAGGCGCACGCCGAAGGCACTGCGCTGAACGAGCGCGTGCGCCTGGTGCTCACCGATGCCGAAATGCCGGAAATGGACGGCTACGTCCTCGCCCGCAACATCAAGGCCGACCGGCGCTTCGCCGGCATTGCGGTGGTCATGCACACGTCGCTCTCGTCAAGAAGCAACGGCGCCGTCGGCCGCAGCGCGGATGTGGACGCCTACATCACGAAGTTCGAACCGATCGCCCTGGCCGCGACCTTGCGCCCGCTGCTGCGCGCACGCGCCAGCGCCAGTCTGGCTTGCGCCTCCTAGCAACGAAAAAAAGGATCCTCCCGATGGCACAGAGCAATCTCAAATTCCTGGTGGTCGACGATTTCGCGACCATGCGCCGGATCATTCGCAACCTTCTGAAAGAGCTCGGATTCGGCAACGTCGACGAGGCCGAGGACGGGGTCGACGCACTGCAGAAGCTGCGCAACGAGCGGTTCGATTTCGTGATCTCGGACTGGAACATGCCGAACATGACGGGCATCGACCTGCTGCGCAACATCCGCGCCGACGATCAATTGAAGGCGCTGCCGGT
Organism: Burkholderiales bacterium; assembly: GCA_050741055.1. GTDB lineage: Bacteria > Pseudomonadota > Gammaproteobacteria > Burkholderiales > WYBJ01 > WYBJ01. The sequence goes on from JBOIEI010000689.1 coordinate 3,122, forward strand.
GCTGATGGTCACGGCGGAGGCAAAGAAGGAAAACATCATCGCGGCCGCCCAGGCGGGCGCCAGCGGCTACGTGGTGAAACCCTTCACGGCCGCCACGCTGGACGAAAAACTGAAGAAGATCTTCCAGACCATGAACCGCGAAGGGGCGGCGGCATGAGCGCCGTTCTCGCCAACGATTCGGACGATCTGGAAGCACTGTTCGACAGCATTGCCACCGAGCACAAGAATGCCCAGGCCGCGAAGGCCGCCGCGCAATCCAGCGTAACGCCCCTGGCGCCGCCGCCTGTGAACGCGCCGGTCGAATCGCAAGGCGGCGACGGCGCGCTGCTCACCAAGCTTGGTCAGCTGACGCGCACCTTGCACGAAAGCCTGCGCGAGCTGGGCTACGACCGGCTGGTGGAGCAGGCCGCCTCCTCGATTCCCGATGCGCGCGAACGCCTGACCTACGTCGCCACCATGACCGAGCGTGCCGCCGAGCGCGTGCTCAACGCCACCGATGCCGCCCGTCCCTTGCAGGACCAGATGAGCAGCAGCGCGTCGCAGCTCGCCGCCGACTGGCGCAAGGTCTACGCCGGCGAGATGAACGTCGAGCAGTTCAAGTCGCTCGCCGGCTCGACCGTCGCCTTTCTCGAGGACGTGCCCCAACAAACCAAGGCCACCAACACGCAGCTGATGGAAATCGTGATGGCGCAGGACTTCCAGGACCTGACCGGCCAGGTGATCAAGCGCATCAACGAGCTCGCCCATCACTTCGAACAGCAGCTGTTGAAGCTCCTGATCGAGAGCACTCCCGAAGGTCAGCGCCCGCCCGGATCGGAAGGACTTCTGAACGGCCCGGTGGTGAATCCGGATCGCGCCGGTGATGTCGCCCATACCCAGGCGCAGGTGGACGATCTGCTGGAGAGCCTGGGCTTCTAGCATAGGAAGGCACGGAATCAAGCCATGAGCGACTTTGCCGGCAACGAAGAGCTGCTGCAGGACTTTCTCACCGAGGCGAACGAGCTGCTTGCCGATCTCGACAATCGGCTGGTGGACCTGGAAAAGTCTCCCGACGAGGCGGCGCTGCTGAACGCGGTGTTCCGCAACTTCCACACCATCAAGGGCGGAGCTGGCTTTCTCGGCGCCACCGAGCTGGTGAAGCTCTGCCACCTGACCGAGAACCTGTTCGATCGGCTGCGCAACGGACAGCTCGCGCTCGACCCGGTGCTCATGGACGTGATCCTCGCCGCGACGGCCGAAGTGCGCACGATGTTCGACAGCCTCGCGACGCTACGCCAGCCCGCACCCGCACCCGCCAAGCTGCTCGCGGCGCTCGAATCCGCGATCGAGGGCGAGCGCGTGACGCCCGCTGCCGCGCAGGCCGCGGAAGCGGCGACGCCGCAGCCACAGACGCAAAAGCCGGCAGCGAAATCCTCCGGTCCCGACTGGGAAGCCTTGCTTGCGAGCCTCGCCTGCACGCCGAGCCCGGCGTCCGCGACGGCACCGAGCCCGGTGCCCGCAGTGGCCGCGGTGGTGGAAATACCGCGATCGGCGCCCGCGCCCGCAGTTTCAGTCGCAACTGCAGCCGCAGCCGCGACGATGGACAGCGCCACCGCGACAAAAGACACTGTAGCGGCGACAACAGACACCGCTGCCGCAACAACAGGCGCCACCGCTGCCGCGAGCGCCGCAGCCCAGCCCGCCTATCCCAGCTACGGCAGGCGGCGCACGGACGATCCGATGGTCGACGGCATGCGCGCCGGCCGGCGCGAGAGCGACAAGGTCGTCATCGCCAAGGATGCGACCATCCGCATCGACACGGCGCGCCTGGACCAGGTGCTCAATCTTTCCGGCGAGATCGGACTGACCAAGAACCGGCTCACGTGCCTGCGCGCCGAGCTGATGTCGGGCAAGTCCGAACCCCACACCATGCGCGCACTGGACGAAGCGATCGGCCAGCTCGACCTGCTGGTCGGCGACCTGCAGAACGCGGTGATGAAAACGCGCATGCAGCCGGTGGGGCGCCTGTTCCAGAAGTATCCGCGCCTGATGCGCGATCTGGCGCGTCAACTCGGCAAGGAAGTGGATCTGCGCTTGAGCGGCGAGGAGACCGAGCTCGACCGTACCATGATCGAGGAGCTGTCCGACCCGCTGGTGCACCTGGTGCGCAATGCCGTGGACCACGGCATGGAGCCGCCGCAGGAGCGGCGTGCGGCTGGCAAGCCCGAGAAGGGCACGGTGGTGCTGTCCGCGCAGCAATCGGGCGACCACATCACCATCCAGATCTGCGACGACGGGCGCGGCATCCGTGCCGAAGTCCTGCGCCGCAAGGCGATCGAGAAAGGGCTGCTCGACCCCGAGACCGTGCACGCCATGGACGATCGGCAGGCGCTGCAGCTCGTCTTCCTGCCCGGGTTCTCGACCAAGGACGAGATCTCGAGCGTGTCCGGGCGCGGTGTGGGCATGGACGTGGTCAAGACCAACATCCAGAAGCTCAACGGCCGCATCGACATCTCGTCGACCCCGGGCACGGGCACGACCATTTCGATCTCGTTGCCCCTGACGCTGGCGATCCTGCCCGTGCTGGTCGTGCGCCTGGGCGAACAGCCGTTCGCACTGCCGCTGTCGATGGTGCGCGAGATCCTGCGTCTGGACCCGCAGCAGATCCAGTCGGTCGGCGGCAAGGCGAGCGTGGTCATTCGCGACGAGGTGCTCCCGGTGCGCTCGCTCGCGTCCATGCTCGGCATGGCATCCGTATCGGCGCCGGCGTACGGCGTGCTGCTGCAGACCGCGACAACCACCCTGGTCCTGGCCGTAGACGGCTTCGTCGGCCGCGACGACGTCATCATCAAGCCGCTCGAGGGCGTCAAGCCCAAGGGCATCGCCGGCGCCACGCTCTCGGGCGATGGCTCGGTGGTCCTGGTGCTCGACATGGAGACACTGTTCCAGGATGCGTCGGCCGAGCGCCGCAGCCGCCTGCTCGCGCTGGCCGCCTGATCGCGACAACGTCGCGGACGGAGCGCTCCAGCGGGCCTGAATCGATCAGGCGCAACGCAACCGAACGGCGCTTTAGCCCAACCTCCGCAGAAGTTGGATTAGGCCGCGGCTGCGTGAGCAGGTAGAAAGATGAAAAAGGTCCAGGCTCGGATTACCAGCGCCGTGGTGGCCGGCCGGAACCCAGACGGTGCTACTTGGGCCAAGCTCAGGGCCAGGCTCGGATTACCAGCGCCGTGGTGGCCGGCCGGAAACCGAGACGGTGCTATTTGATCTGGAACAGCTTGCTGAAGTTCGCGATGTCGAGCACTTGCCTCACCGCGCCGCGGCAGTTCGTGATGGCGATGCGCTTGTTGCTGGCGCCGGCACGCTCCTTCAGGATCAGCAGCATGCCCAGCGCCGAGCTGTCGAGGTACTCGACGCCGCCCATGTCGATGTGCAGCTCGTTCACCTCGGAGGCGCCAAGCGGCGCTTCATAGCTCGTCTTGAACTCGCGATGCGAGCCGAAATCGAACCGGCCCCGCAGCTGAATTCTCGCCACACCGCCATCGGTTAGAACGAAGGTCTGCATGTTCTTGTCCGCGCTGATCGTCAATGGCCCAATTTACGGCCGTGCCTGGCCGGACTTGATGGTCGCTTTCGGCCGCTTGCCGCCATTGGCATACCAGAGCACGCGCTTGGGGATGTCGGCCAGTGCAACCACTTCGTCCACCGCACCGAGAGCGATCGCTTCCTTGGGCATGCCGAAAACGACGCAGCTCGCCTCGTCCTGGGCAATCGTGATCGCGCCCGCACGCTTGAGCGCCGCCATTCCCGCCGCCCCGTCCTTGCCCATGCCCGTTAGCAGGACCGCGATGGCGTCCGGCCCCGCCCACTTGGCCGCCGAGTGGAACAGCATGTCCACCGAAGGCCGGTAGCGATTGACCGCCGGCGCGGGCGTAAGCCGGGTGAAGTAACCGGAACAATCGCGCACCAGGGTCAGGTGCGAATGCCCGGGAGCGATATAGGCATGGCCCGGCGCGACACGTTCCGCGCTCCGCGCCTCGTGTACGACGAGCGCGCTCGCCGCGTTCAGCCGCTGCGCGAACGAGCGGGTGAAGATCTCCGGCATGTGCTGCGCGATCAGGACCGGCGGACAGTCCGCCGGCAGCTGCGACAGCAGCGACTTGATCGCATCCGTCCCGCCGGTAGATGCACCGACGATGAGCAGTCGCTGCAGCGATGCGCTCATCCGCGCACCACGCTCGCAGCCCGGCCCGCCAGCGGCGCGTAGACCGTCCTCCCGAGCGAACGGAACAGGTCCGCGCAGTGGAAAAGCCCCTCGGAATGGCCCACGAACAGCAGCCCCTCGGCGCGCAGCAGGGGCAGGAAGCGCTCGATGATGCGCCGCTGCGTGGCTCGATCGAAGTAGATGAGCACGTTACGGCAAAAGACCGCATCGCACGGCACGCTCAGCGGCCACTGCGCGCTCAGCAGGTTCACGCGCTGAAAGCTCACGAGACTGCGCAACTCGGGCCGGATGCGCAGTTGTGCGCCGTCGGGCGACGCTTTCACGAAGTAGCGACGAAGGCGCTCGGCGTCGAGCTTCTTGACGCGTTCGAGGGCGTAAAGGCCCTGCTCGGCCTTGCGCAGCGCCGTCGTGTCCACATCGCTCGCAATGACCTCGCACGGCGGCGTCCAGGAAGAGAACGCCTCGACCATGGTCATGGCGATCGAATACGGCTCTTCTCCGGTGGACGAGGCGGCGCACCAGATGCGGACCCGCCGCCCGAGCGCCCAGGCGCGCAGGCGTTCGCGCAACAGGTCGAAATGGTGCGCTTCGCGAAAGAATGCCGTGAGGTTGGTGGTGAGCGCGTTGGTGAATTCGGTCCACTCGGCGCCGCGATCGGCCTCCACCAGGTCGAGGTAGGTGCGGAAGCACTCGAGCTTCAGCGCACGCAGGCGCCGGGCAAGACGGCTGTAGACCATCTCCTGCTTATGTTCGCCGAGGGCGATACCTGCCCGCTCGTGGATGAGCCGGCGCACGCGCTCGAAATCGGCGAACGTGAACAGGAACTCGCGCGGCGCTGGCCGCTGCTCGGCGGATGGCATCTACCGCTTGCCTCCGGCGCGTCAGTCGGCGTGCAGAGCGGCGTTGGCGGCCGGCTCCGGGCTGGAGCCGATCTCGGTCAGTATCTCGGTGACCTGGCGCACGGCGCCGGCGCTGCGCGCCAGCGTCAGCCCGACCTCCTCCACCAGCAGCGCGCCGGCTTCGACCTTGTGCACCGTATCGCTCAGCAGCGCATGCAGCTCGCGGGTGGCCGATTCGCTGCGGTTGAGCAGGGTGCGAATCTCGGCCGCCACCAGCGCGATGTCATAGCGGCCCTGATCTTCGCGGCTCGCTTCCAGCGCGGCATTGAGCGCGACCAGGTTGGAATCGAGCGCAACGCCCTCGATGATGCCCAGCACCTGGGAGATGCGCTGAGAGCTGTCGTTGCACAGCCGGGCGAGCTTGCGGTTGTCGTCGCCGATCAGGCGCGACACGTCGCCGATCGAATCGACTGCACGCCGGATCTCCGCCATGGTGTGCTCGAATCCGGCGTTGCGTACACTCTGCGGTGCACCGCCGCCGCCGAACTGCGCGAAATAGACATTGCCCACGCGCTGCGCATTGTTCATCTGACTGACCTTGCAGGAAACGGGAACGACACCGACGCCTTTATTGCGGCAGCCGCGGCGTCAAGCTTGAGTTATCACTGGATGCGCGGCCGCGACCAGCGCATCACTCGGCTCGGTTCGCCTCGCAGGCGCGCAACCAGGATGTGACATCCAGCACAGGCGCTTGCCCGCCTTCCCAGGCGGCGACCCAGGCGAAGGCGTCGGTAGCACCGTCGACCGTCTCGGCCGCGGCCGCGGGCAGTCGGTTTTTCGCGATGCGCACATCGCACACGGCGTCGACCATCACGGCGGCGATGCGATCGGGCAAGTCGAGCACGACCACCGCCTCGGCTGCCGATGCCATCGGCGTACCCAAAAACGCGCGCAGGTCGTACACCGGAACCCGCACGCCGTTGCGCTGCACGAAGCCGCGCGAGCTCGGGACCAAACCAGCCGCGTGCACGGACTCGCTGCCCCGAATCTCGGCCACTTGACGCAGATCGATCGCGCATTGCTTGCCGCCGGCGTGGACGACGAGGACTGCGTCGTCCGGACTGAAACTCATGCAAACCTCTCAGCGAATGGGCACGCCTCGATCGAACGGACCTGCCAAGGCTTGGTCCGGGCCGCCTCTCTGCCGCGATCCAGACCGTGAACAGAGGCGCTATCCGCCTCCTGCTACGAAGGCTCATCGGCGCGCCGGCGTGGCAAAAAGAGCCCTTTGGCGCGCAGCGCGGCCCGGCCCTTTTGGCGCGCAGCGCGGCGAGGCCGGGTCTATTGCGGCCGGGAACGGCGAAACTTGACGCAAGCATCGGCGCTCGTCGGCAGCCGCAGCACGCGAAGGGCGCGCCGCCCGACGCACTGTTTCTACTGACGGGCGCGCCGCCCGACGCGCTTTTTCTACTGACTGTCGTTGCCTACCCGACGCGCTTTTTCTACTTATGGCAAACTTGCCGCGCCCCACACACAATAACGGAGCTCGCATGCCTTCCTTCCGGAGGGCAGGGTGGACATTCCCCTTTCGCCCGTTCTCAGCCCTGAGTCCGTTGCGCCCTGCGCGCATCGCGCTGGCTGCGGGCGCGCTCTTCTCTGCGCTCGTACTGATGTTCGCCGGGCTGCTGCTGTGGTACGAGCGCGCCGAGGAGCTGCGCTACGCGCAGCGCGACATCACCAACTTGAGCCACACCTTGTCGGAGCAGCTGTCGCAGACGCTCGACACCATCGATCTGGGTCTCAAGGCGGGCTTGAGCCAGATGCAGGAGCTCAACGCGCACAGCGCCGACAACAGGCACAACGACCGGGTCTTGCGTGCGCATGCCAATGCGCTCGCATCGGTTACCGCGATCGGCCTCTACAGTCGTCACGGCGAGCCCCTTGCCGCATCGAGCGCCGAACTGGGCCGGCTGCCGCGAACCCTGGCCGGAACCAAATCGCTCGCCGTGCACGCGTCCGGCAAAGCCATCGGCATGCACGTATCCGCCCCGAATCGTTTCGGGCCGAACGCGAACTGGCACATCGTGCTGTCGCGCGCGATGATCGGCTCGGGAGGCGAGTTCGGAGGCGTCATCGCCGCGATTTTCGACCTGCGCACGCTCGCCGATGCCTATCGTTCGATCGACCTCGGCGCCCACGGCTCCGTCGTGCTGCTCGACTGGAACGGAACGCTGCTCGCTGCCTATCCCTGGCGCGAAGAGCTGATTGCGAAGCCTTTCCTCGAGGTATCGACAGCCAGCCCGAACGCGGAGGAGCTGAGCGAGCTTCATATCCGGCGCAATCCCTTCGATGGCCGGCCCGTGGTAGCCGCCCACACGCCGTTGCGCGGTTATCCGCTGACCTTGAGCCTCATGGTGGACAAGACCACGGTGCTTGCGCCTTGGCGGCGGCAAGCCGCGATCGAAGGCACTGCCGCGCTCCTGATCAGCGCGCTCGCCCTCACGCTCGCGGTGCTGTTCGACCGGCACCTGCGGCGGCGCGAGGAATCGGTCGCGCAACTGCACGAGAATCAGGCGGAGCTCACGGAAGTGCATCGCATCGCGCGCCTGGGCAGTTGGCGCATCGAGGCGCGCACCGGGACCATCGATTGGGGCGCCCAGGCGACAAGCCTGCTCGGTGTCCCGACTGCGCTGGTTCCGACCCTGGAGCGGCTGCTGGAGAAAGTGCTGGAGGAAGACCGCCCGCGAGTCCAGCGCGCCTGGGCGGGGCTGATGGCGCAAGGCCACCTGGACGTGGAATTCCGCACGCTGCGGGAGTCGGGCGAAGTGCGCTGGCTGCGCGCACGCGCCGAAGCGCCCGCCCCGGCCGAGCGTTCGCCCTACCGCGCGCGCGGCACACTCAGCGATGTGACCGACGAGCGCCGCGCGGAGCAGGCCGTGCAGCATCTGGCCGCGGTGGTGGAGTCCACCGAGGACGCCATCTTCAGCGCCTCGGCCGACGGCCACATCCTGTCCTGGAACCGGGGCGCCACCCGCATGTTCGGCTACCGGCCGGAAGAAACGATCGGTCATCGCCTGTCCGAGTTGCTGCCGCCAAACGAGGCCCAACAGGCCACTCGCCTGATCGCCCGCGCCGCCAGCGGCGAGGCGATCGAGGGCCTCGAAACCGAGTTGAGCATCAAGGGCGAGCGCACCATCCATATCGCGGTCACGCTCTCGCCCTTGCGCGACGCGAGCGGGCGCGTCACCGCGGCATCGGCCGTGGCCCGCGACATCACGTCGCGACGCGAAGCCGAGCGCCGGCGCCTGGTGGAGCACCGCGTGGCCCAACTGCTGGCGGAATCGGCGCCGCTGGGCAATACCATGCCGCGCATCCTGGAAGCGCTGTGCCAGTCGCTGGCACTCGACTGCGCGGCGCAGTGGGACTTCGACGCCGAGGCGAACGGTTTCCAGCGCGCCTGCCTGTGGTGCCGGCCCGATCGCGATGCCGATGCAATGTCGGGAAGCCTCGGCGCCAAGGTCGCCTGGGACGACGCAAACCTGCTCGCCCAGGTCTGGCGAACCGCGACACCGAAGTGGGTGGGCGCGGCCGAGCTCGAGCCGCGCCATGCGCCGGTTGCGGGCGTCGCGTTCGTCAATTCGCTGCTCATTCCGGTCACGCTCGGCTCGCGGGTGGTCTCGATCGTCGAGCTGCTGACGGCCAAGGCGCAGGCGTACGATCCGGAGCTGCTGTCTTCGCTGCGTGCGATCGGCAGCCAGATCGGCCAGTACATGGAGCGGCGGCGGGCCGAAGACGATCTGCGAGCCGAGAAGGAATACATCGGTCACGTGCTCGCTTCGGCGCCGACGCTGATCGCGTCCATCGCCGCCGACGGCACCACGCGCTCGGTGAACCCGTCGGTGCGCGAGATCACCGGCTTCACCCCGGAAGAGCTGCAGGGCCGTAATTTCTGGAAAACGCTTTGCGACAACGACGCCAAGATCCAGGTCGAGTGCCTGCTGCAAGCGAGCGCACAGGGCGGAATCGGCGACTATCACCTGAGCATCCGCACCCGCCGCGGCGAGCTGCGCGATCTGGCGGTGTCCGCGGCGGCACGCCGGGGTGCGGGAGGAACGCTGGTCGAATTCATCCTGGTCGGAACCGACGTGACCTCGCGCCGGCTCGACGAAGCGCGCCGCGCAACCGAATATGCAGTCGCCCGCGCGCTCACCGACGAGCAGTCCGAAAAAGAGGCCATCGAGCGCATCCTGCGCACGATCTGCAGTGTGCTCGGCTGGGAGTGTGGCGTCTATCGCGTGTTCGATGCCGCCAGCCGCCTTGTTTCTTGCCCCTACTCGTGGACCAAGTCGACGCCTACGCTGCACACACTGGTCGAAACGTTGAGCGCGCCGCGGCAGCTGCGCGCGAGCACGATGTACTGGCGCACGGTCGAATCGCGCTATCCGCAATGGGACAACGATCTGCCCGCGCGGGTGAGCAGCGAATTGCGGCTGCGCCTGATCGAGGCCGACATCTGCTCTGCGATTTCGATTCCGGTCCAGGCGGGCGAGCGCTTCCTCGGTGCACTGCAGTTCTTCGGCCGCTCGCACCAGCGCCCGGAGAACGTCCTGATCGAAGCGATGCAGGCGATCGGCCACCAGGTCGGGCAGTTCATCGAGCGCAAGCGGGTGGAGGCGCAACGCCAGCAGGCGGACGAGCGCCTGCGCAGCATCGCGGCCAACATCCCGGGCATCGTGTTCGAGTACCGCCTGCGGCCCGACCGGACCGCCGCGTTCGAGTTCGTCAGCGAGCGGGCATTGGACATGCTCGAGGAGACCTCGGAAACCCTGATACGCGATCCGCGCAGCATGTTCCGCCTGGTCGATCCGGCCTACCGCCGCCAGCTGCTTCGGTCCATGCGCATCTCGCGCCACAGCCGCTCGCTGTGGATCGCCGAGATGCCGATCCGGACCCGCAGCGGGCGCATCCGCTGGGTGCGCGGTCAGTCCATGCCCAAGTATCTGGACGACGGCTCGGTCATCTGGGATGGCGTGATCGTCGACGTCACGGCCCAGAAGCAGGCCGAGCAGGCGATCCAGCAGATGAACGAGCAACTCGAGCGGCGCGTGGCCGAGCGCACGGCGCAACTGTCAGCGGCCAACCGAGAGCTCGAATCGTTCGCCTATTCCGTCTCTCACGACCTGCGGGCGCCGTTGCGTTCGATCGACGGCTTTTCCCGCATCCTGGTCGAGGAGTACTCAGGCGGCTTGCAAACCACCGCGCGCGACTACCTGCAGCGCGTGCGCAATGCGAGCCAGCGCATGGGTCAGTTGATCGACGACCTGCTGTCGCTCTCGCGCGTGACGCGCAGCGAGTTGAAGCGCGTTCGCACCGACATGTCCGCGATCGCCGAGGCCATCGTCCACGAGTTTCGTAGCGAATCACCCGAGCGCAGCGTCGACGTGAGCATTCATCCCGGGATACAGTGCCTCGCCGATCCCAGCCTGATGCGCATCGCGCTGCAGAATCTGCTCGGCAACGCATGGAAGTTTACCTCCAAGCAGCCAAGCGCTAGCATTGAGTTCGGAGTGTTGACGCAGCGCAACAAGATGGTGTACTACGTGCGCGACGACGGGGCGGGATTCGACATGGGGCACGCCGGAAAGCTGTTCGGCGCATTCCAGCGCTTGCACTCGCCGCGCGAGTTCGAAGGCACCGGAGTCGGGCTCGCGACGGTGAGCCGCATCATCGATCGGCACGGCGGTACGGTATGGGCCGAGTCCACGCTCGGCCAGGGCGCTACCTTCTATTTCACATTGGCAGGTGGAGGCGGTCGGTCATGAATGCCCCTGCGATACTACTGGTCGAAGACAACCCCGATGACGAAGCCCTGACGTTGCGGGCGCTCGGCCGCAGCGGCTTCGGCGATCGCATCAAGGTGGTCCGCGACGGTGCGGAAGCGCTCGATTTCCTGTTCGGCCAGGGCGCCTACAGCGACCGCGACGTGAGCCGGTTGCCGACCTTGATCCTGCTCGACCTGAAACTGCCGCGCATCGACGGTCTGGAGGTGCTGCGCCGCATCCGTTCCGATCCGCGCACGGTGCTGGCCTGCGTGGTCGTGTTCACCTCCTCCGGGGAGGAACGCGACATCCTGCACGCCTATCAGAACAACGCCAACAGCTTCGTGCGCAAGCCGGTCGCATTCGACAGCTTCTCGCAGGCGGTCGAGCAGCTTGCGCGCTATTGGCTCATGCTGAACGAATCGCTCGGGGTTCTCGGCTCCACCCGCACCCAGCCCTGACATGCTGCTCTCGGCATCCGAATCGGCGGCGCAGCAGCGCCCGGTCCGGGTCCTCATCGTGGAGGACTCGGAGGACGATGTGCTGCTGCTCGTGTGGGAATTGAAGCGCGGCGGCTACAACCTGTACTACGAGGCGGTCGACACCCGCGTCGGGATGGAAGCGGCGCTGCGCTCGGGGCCCTGGGACATCGTCATATCGGACTATTCCATGCCGGATTTCAGCGGCCTGGAAGCGCTCGCCACGCTGCGCGCGCATGCGCTGGACATCCCGTTCGTCATCGTGTCGGGCAACATCGGCGAGGACGTGGCGGTCGAAGCGATGAAAGCCGGCGCGCACGACTATGTCATGAAGCGCAATCTTTCCCGGCTCATTCCGGCGCTCGACCGGGAGCTGCGCGAAGCCGACGTGCGCCGGGCGCGCGTGCGGGCCGAGCGGGAGCTGCGCGAAAACGAAGCGCGCTTTCGCGCTATCGCATCCAACATCCCGGGCACGGTGTACCAGTTCATGCTGCGCCGCGACGGCAAGCGTTCGTTTCCGTATGTGAGCGGCGATTGCGCGCGCCTGCTCGGGGTGAGCCCCGAGGCCCTGCAGGCGAGCCCGGCGGTGTTCCGGGAGCTGATCCACGCGCTCGACCGCGACGGCTACGATCAGGCCCTGGAGCGCTCCGCCGACCAGCTGACCGATCTGAACTGGGAGGGCCGCATCCAGCTCCCGGGCAGCGACGAGATCAAGTGGATCAACCTGCGCTCGAGCCCGCGCATGCTCGAGGACGGGGCGCTGCTGTGGGAAGGCGTGATCTGGAACATCACCCAGAGCAAGCTCGCCGAGATCGAGATCCGCCGCTCGCGCCAGCAGCTGCAGGAGCTGTCCGACCACGTGCAGAAGGTCAAGGAAGACGAGCGCGCCAGAATCGCGCGCGAAATCCACGACGACATCGGCGGCAACCTGACCGCGATCAAGATCGACCTGCTGTGGCTCACCAACCGCATGCCGCAGGACCAGAAGCCGCTGCACGAAAAGGCCGGGGCGATCGAACGTCTGGTGGATCGCACCATGGAAACGACCCAGCGCATCTCGCGCGATCTGCGCCCGGGGATCCTGGATCTGGGCCTGATCGCAGCCATCGAGTGGCAGGCCGAGGAGTTCCAGCGCCGCATGGCCATTCCGTGCGAAGTCACCACATCCGATGACGATGTCTATCTCGACCAGGACCTGTGCGTTGCGATTTTCAGGATTTTCCAGGAAACTCTGACCAACATCAGCAAGTACGCCGAGGCCACGCGGGTCGATGTGAGCCTGGTCGCCGGGGAGGACGTGGTCGTACTGGAGGTCTTCGATAATGGCCGCGGTATCGCACGCGACCAGCTCTCCAAGCCGGGCTCGTTCGGTATCCGCGGCATGCGGGAGCGCGCGCGCTCGCTCGGCGGCGATGTCGAGATCGATGGCGTCGCGGGTGCGGGCACGCGCATCAAGGTGGAGATTCCGCTCGCTCAAGCGCCCGAGACAGGCTCGGCGTTGACGCAGAAGGCGTTGTTCTAGCGATGATTCGTGTATTGATCTGCGACGACCATGCGATTCTGCGCCGTGGGCTGAAAAATATCCTCGCCGAAACCGAGGACATGACCGTGGCCGGCGAAGCGGAGAACAGTCAGCAGGCGCTGCAACTGGTGCGCGACTCGGACTGGGACGTGGTCCTGCTGGACATCTCCATGCCCGACCGCAACGGCATCGACACGTTGAAGCTCATCAAGAAAGAGCGCCCCAAGCTCGCGGTGCTGATGCTTTCCATGCATCCCGAGAATCAGTATGCCATCCGGGCGCTCAAGGCCGGCGCCTCCGGGTACCTCACCAAGCAAAGCGCCCCGGCGCAGCTCGTGACCGCCATCCGCCAGGTGAAGCAGGGTCGCAAGTACGTGAGCCCCACGCTCGCCGAGCAGCTCGCCGCGCGTCTGGGCGAGGACATGGAAGCCGCCCCGCACGAATCGTTGTCCAACCGCGAATACCAGACCCTCACCCTGCTCTCCTCGGGCAAGACGCTTTCGGAAGTGGCGGTCGAGCTCAAGCTCTCGGTCAAGACCGTGAGCGTGTACCGCTCGCGCCTGCTGGAGAAGCTCCAGCTCAAGAACAACGCCGAGCTGACGCACTACGCGATCAAGAACGGCCTGGTCGAGTAGACCGCTAAAGTCACCCCCCGCGTTACCGTTATGGCCTGGGTCAATCCGGGACGCGGTCGATGTCGAACGCCCTTGCCAAGAGCAATATCAAAGACGTAGCGCGCGAAGCGCTGCGCGCCTTGGTTGTGCGCAAGCTCGATCCGTCGCCGGACAATTACCGCCGCCTGTACAACGAGATCGCCGGTGTCGACGACGCCGCGGAAGCGTCCGCGGCCGAACAGACCCTGGGGCGCATTGCGCACGATTTTCCGCGCACCTCGCCCGAGCTGTTGCGGGTCGCCAAGGCCATGGAGCGGGCGGCTGGCAAGCGCGATTGGGGCCAGCTCGCAGGCCTGCTGCACGAGGCGAACGAGGCCATTTCGCGCTACTACGCAGCGGCGGAGAGCTGGCGCGGCTTGCTCGCCGAGCTGCTGCAGCAGTTCGACGCGAGCCACAAGGGCCTTTCGCGGCTGCGCAAGAAAGAACGCCTGGAGCGGGTGCTGGAGCTTCCTGCCAGCACGCCGGAACAGTTGCAGCAAAAGCTCACCGCCCTGGTCAGGAGCTGGGCCGAGCTCGCCACCGAGGCGGCTGCGCCGGAGCCGGGCCCGTCCCAGGCGGGCGAGCTCAAGCGCGCAGCCCAGCCGCATGCCGCTGCGTTGGCCCAACCGCTGGCGCCCGACGATACGATCATGCTGTGCGAGCTGCTCGCACACGTGCTCGACATCGGCATGGCGGCATTGCTCGCCTACGACCCGGCGATGGCGCTCGAAGCCGAATCGCTCGCCAAGCAGGCGCGCAGCGCGCGCGCCGCGCACGAGTTCAACGCCGTTCGCGCCGCCACCAAGTCATTTCTGCTCAAGGTCGAGCTGACCACGGCCAATACCGCCGATCTGCACCAGGGGATCCTGCGCCTGCTGCGCCTGGTGGTGGAGAACGTGGCCGCCCTGGTGGGCGAAGACGAGTGGCTGCACGGTCAGATCAGCGTGCTGGCGGAGATCGTTTCGCAGCCGCTCGACCTGGTCATGATTCAGCACGCGGAGCGCAGTATCAAGGATGCGATCCTGCGCCAGGGAACGCTGCGTCACAGTCTCGTCGAGGCGAAGACGGCGTTCAAGTCGATGGTGTCGGGATTCATCGACCGCCTGGGCGAGTTCTCCGCGAGCACAGGCGACTACCACGAGACGATCGAGCGGCTGTCGGTCGAGATCAAGAAGACCGACGACATCATCGCGCTGGGCCGGCTGCTGGACCAGGTCGCTCAAGCGACCCGCCAGGTCCAGGCGGCCACCCTGCGATCGCGCGACGAAACCCTGAAGACGCAGGAGGAAGTGCGTACTGCGGAACAGAAGATCCGCGAACTGCAGACCGAGCTCAGCCGGGTGAGCGCCAAGGTGCGCGAAGACCAGCTGACCGGCGCGCTCAACCGCCGCGGGCTCGAGGAGGAATTCGATCGCTCCTGCGCCGCTTCGGAGCGGCGCCAGGAGCCGATGAGCCTGGCGCTGCTCGACATCGACGACTTCAAGAAGCTCAACGACACTCACGGCCACATGGCGGGCGACAACGCGCTCGTGCACCTGGCGAAGGTCATCCGCTCGACCGTGCGCCCGACCGACGTGGTGTGCCGCTACGGCGGCGAGGAATTCGTCATTCTCCTCCCCGGGACCAGTCTGCAGGATGCGGTCGTAGTCATCTCCAGGCTGCAGCGCGAGCTCACCAAGCGCTTCTTCCTGCACGACAACCAGCGTCTGCTGCTCACCTTCAGCGCGGGCATTGCGGAACGCCGCGGCGGCGAGACGCGCGAGCAGACGATCGGCCGCGCCGACGCGGCGATGTACCAGGCCAAGCGCTCGGGCAAGAATCGGGTCCTGGTTGCCGAGTAGCCTGGCCGCAGCCCCTGGCCGCATCGCACGTCGGCGGCGAATCCGGAGATTTGCAGCCGCGAACGTGCGTTGATCGCAGGTTTGCCGCGTGCCGTGCACCATAGCATGCAGTCATGCCTGCCGCCCGCCTTGCCCGCACCACTGCGCCGCTTCTATCGGCGCTGGACGAGATCCTGGCGCAACTGGCGCGAGCGCTCGCCGCGTGGACGCACGAATACCCGGGCATTGCCGCTTCTTCTCGAAGTTTCAACCGATAATGACGTTGTGCTAAGGTTGCTTCGAGATCAGCGGGTGATGCGTTCGAGGCAAGGGGAGATCATGAATTCGCAAGCGACCGTGCGCCGGGCAAGAACAAACGCGACCAAGCCCACCGCGGCCGAGCACGCAACCAACAGCGCGCTCGATGCCTACCAGGAGCGCGTGAGCTCGCTCGCCGAGCGCATTCGCAGCACCAACGATCTCGGCGCGATCATCGAAATGCTCAACCAGGCGCTCACTGAAACGCGGCGGCTGCGCACGCGCGAAGAGGAGCTCATGGCGGCGCGGCGCAGGGTGGCCGAGGCCGAACGCAGCATCGAATCGATGAAGAGCGAGCTCGAGCAGGTGAAGGCGATGCTGCAGCAGGATCCGCTCACCGGCACACTCAATCGCCGCGGCATCGACGAGGCGTTTCGTCAGGAAGCTTCGCGCTGCGACCGTCGCGGCAGCCGGCTGTCGGTTGCGATGGTCGACCTGGACGACTTCAAGGCGCTCAACGACACGCACGGCCATCCGG
>JBOIEI010000690.1:0-2771 GCA_050741055.1 Burkholderiales bacterium
GTTGCTAACCTGCCGCCGTCATGAATCCGCGGGGAATACGAATGGAAAACGGGATGGCACAGGCGGCGCCCGGCGCGCTGCCTGCAAGCAATTCGATGCGCGAGATGCGCGGGCTCACCGATGCCTTCGGTATCTTCGCCGGCGTGGCGCGCCGGGGCTGGACCAAGGCGCGCCCGCATGTTTCGGCGGGAAGCGAGGAGCGCCGCGACGCCGAGCGGCTGCGTGACGCATTCCACACGTTCGAAGGCGCGGCCAATCGACTGGAAAGCTCCTACGCGCTGCTGCGCGATCGCGTCGAGGAATTGACGGCGCAACTGGCGCATGCCCACGGCGAACTCGAACGCGAGTTGCGCGAGAAGCAGGCGCTGGCCGAGCGCCAGGCGGCACTGCTCTCGGCATTGCCGGCCGGGGTGCTGGTGATCGATGCCGAGGGCAACGTGCGCGAAGCGAATCCGGCCGCCCAGAAGCTGCTGGGCGAATCGCTGGTGGGGCGCTCCTGGCAACGCGCTCAGGAGCGCCTGACCCCAGCGGACGGCGCATTCGAATGGCTGACGCCCGGGGATGCGCCGCGGCGCATCGATCTCGAGGAGCAGTCGATGGGTTCGAGCCGCGGCCGCATCGTGCTGCTGCACGACGTGACCGAGGCGCACGCCGCACGCGAGCGCCTGCAGCGCAACGAACGGCTCGCGGCCATGGGGCAGATGGCGGCCCGGTTCGCGCACCAGCTGCGCACGCCGCTCGCTACCGCGATGCTCTACGCCGATCGGCTCGAGCGCGGGGCGATCGGGGAGAAGGACCGCGCCGATATCGGTAGCCGCATTCTCGCCCGGCTGCGCAACCTCGAGCGCGTGACGCGCGAGATGTTGCGTTTCGTAAGCGGCGAGCGCGCACCCGACAAGACGATCGAGGTCGGAAGCCTCCTGGCCGAGGCGGCGGAAGTGATGACACCACTCATGGCGATGCGCGGCATTGCGTTCACCTGCGCCGATCGTACCGGCGGCGCCATCCTGCACGGCGACCCGCGCGGGCTGGCGGCCGCGCTGTTGAGCTTGCTGGAGAACGCGGCCCAGGCCACGCCGCAAGGCGGCAAGGTACAGGTCGAGGCCATGGCGAACAGCACGCGGGTGCGCATCCGCGTGAGCGACAGCGGCAACGGGATCGAGCCCGATGCGCTGCCACGGCTGTTCGAGCCGTTCTACAGCACGCGCACCGACGGCACCGGCCTCGGGCTCGCGATCGTGAAAAGCGTGGTGGAAGCCCACGGCGGAACCATCGAGGTGGCCTCGGCGCAGAACGCCGGCACCAGCTTCACGCTGACATTGCCGTGTTCGCGCGAGGTGCCGGCGGCGGTGGTGAATCCGTTGCAATGGGAGGCCGCGTGAGCATGGCGACGGTGCTGGTAGTGGAAGACGATCGTGAATTGCTGGAGGCGATCTGCACGACGCTCGAGCTCGACGGCATTCCGGCGCTGGGGGCTTGCGATGGCGCCAGCGGGCTCGACCTGCTGGAGTCGGCGGACATCGGCTTGGTGCTCTCGGACGTGGGCATGATGCCGATGGATGGGCTCGCGCTGCTCGCCGAGGTGCGCCGGCGCCGCCCCGATCTGCCGCTGGTCCTGATGACCGCTTACGGCGTGGTCGAGCAGGCGGTCGAAGCGATGCGCGCGGGCGCTGCCGACTACCTCACGAAGCCGATCGAGGCGAGAGCGCTGGTGGCGCTCGCCCGGCGGCTGACCACGTCGGTCCCAACCGAGATTTCGAGCGGCTTGGTGGCGGAGGATTCGCTCACGCGCGAATTGCTCCGGCTCGCCGCGCGTGTCGCGCAATCGGCCGCCACGGTGCTGCTGACCGGCGAATCGGGTAGCGGCAAGGAGATGTTCGCGCGCTTCGTGCACGACAATTCGCCGCGTGCTGCCGGTGCGTTCATCGCGATCAATTGCGCGGCGATTCCGGAGAACCTGCTGGAAGCCACGCTGTTCGGTTACGAGCGCGGGGCCTTCACCGGCGCGCAGGCGTCCCAGCCCGGCAAGTTCGAGCAGGCCAATGGCGGCACCCTGCTGCTGGACGAGATTTCCGAGATGCCACTCGCGCTGCAGGCGAAGCTGCTGCGCGTGCTGCAGGAGCGCGAGGTGGAGCGGGTCGGCGGCCGCAAGCCGATCGCGCTCGACATGCGCATTCTCGCCACCACCAACCGGGATCTCGCCGACATGGTGCGCGACGGTCGCTTCCGCGAGGATTTGTTCTACCGATTGAACGTTTTTCCGCTGCGTGTGCCGCCGCTACGCGAACGCCCGCGCGACATCTTGCCGCTCGCGAGGCACTTCGCTGCCCGGATCGCGCCTGCGCGCCAGCCGCGCTACTCCGCCGAGGCCGAGGCGGTGCTGCGCTCGCATTCGTGGCCGGGCAACGTGCGCGAGCTGGAGAACACGGTG
The DNA here is from genome assembly GCA_050741055.1 of Burkholderiales bacterium. Classification (GTDB taxonomy): domain Bacteria; phylum Pseudomonadota; class Gammaproteobacteria; order Burkholderiales; family WYBJ01; genus WYBJ01. Next base: position 2,432 of record JBOIEI010000690.1, read on the forward strand.
CAGCGCGCGCTCATTCTCGCCAGCGGCGAGGCGATCGCGGGCTGCGACATCGTCCTGTCGACCACGACGCCGCGCGCGAGCGCCAGCGACGGGCCGGTTACCGATATCAAGTCGCTGGAGCGCGACCACATCCTGACGACGCTCAAGGAAGTCCACGGCTCGCGCAAGCTCGCGGTGCAGCGCCTCGGGATCAGCGAGCGCACGCTGCGCTACAAGCTGCAGCAGTACCGGTTGGAGGGCGTGCTATGACCAGGCGACGGATACAAGCGAACGGGGTGCAGACATGGATTTGAGCAACAAGGTCGACCAACGGCTGGGCCAGATGCGCGCGGCGCAGGGC
>JBOIEI010000691.1:0-4594 GCA_050741055.1 Burkholderiales bacterium
CGCCGATTGCGCGTGCTCGAGCGCCATCTCACCTGGCTGCCGCTGGGCGCCCAATACTACGTATGCGCGAGCAGATAGTGCGTTACCGGATCTATGTCGCGCTATTCCTGCTCGTATTGCTTGTTACGTATTGGCCCACCGTCTTTCACGAATACGGCTTCCGGGACGACTATTCGCACTTGCGCGAAACCCGCGAGATTCCCGAACACCTGATTCGCTTTACGGCTTCTTACGGACGCCCCATATACGGCCCGCTGCTGGTCGCCTCGGTGCGCCCACTGGACGGACAGGTCGCGAATCTCGAGTGGGTGCGACTCGGGGCTGTTTTCCTGCTCGCGCTGGTGAGTATGGTCCTGATGCGACTGCTGCAGCGGGCGGGATGGTCCACGTTCGAGAGCGCGGCGGTCGGGTTGTCGATCGGGCTGTTGCCGGCCGCGCAGATGACCGTCGGGTGGTCCATTGCGTGGCCACTTGCGTTGGCGTTGTTGCTTGTGCTCGGCGGCTTCGCCGCCACCGACGCCGCGCTCGCGCGCACGGGCTGGCCGCGGCTCGGCGCATGGGCCGCAGGATTTTTCGCCTACCTCGTCGCGGGGCTCATCTATCAACCGAGCGCGCTGTTCTTCGTGGTGCCGCTGGCTGCGGCCCTGCTGCTCAAAAGCGATGCGGCGCGTGCACGGCTCGCCTGGTGTGCCGCACACCTGGCAACCGGGCTCGGCGGTCTCGCCACGGGCTTCGTGGCGATGCGAATGGTGTTCGCGCTCGGCTGGCTCAAGCAAGCCACCGTATTCGGGCTCGAAACCGATCCGCTCGCGAAGCTGGTCTGGTTCGTCTCCGGGCCGGTTGCCAACTCGCTCGGGCTGTTCGCACTGCGCGACCGCTTCGATACACCGCTGGCGTTCTGGGTTGCCGTCGTGCTCGTCACCGCGTTGATCGCCGCGGGTTTCCTATGGCGCGTGAATCGAGAGCCCATCGACAAATGGACGGCGCTGTTCTGCCTGTTCGTGCTTCCGTTCGTTGCGTTTGCGGTCAATCTGGCGGCGGCCTTGCGCGTGCCGAGCTACCGCACCACCTACGGGCTCGCCGGCCTGGTGGTGGTGTTCATCGTGTATGCGCTTGGCAGCTTGCGCGCGGGCGGACGCCTCAGCCGCAGCGCGCACTATGCCGCGCTGAGCCTGATGCTCGTTATCGGCGCCGTGGCCGCCAATCGACACGCTTACACCCTCATTGCCGAGCCCCAAGGGTGGGAGTGGCAAATCATGCTCGATGCCGCGAGTCGGTTCGAGCCCGGCATGAAGGTCTACGTGATCCACTCTTCCACGGCAAATCGCGCGACGCAGCGAACCTTCGCCGACGAGTTCGGCTCACTGTCGTCGGACACCGACTGGGCCGTGGAGGCAATGTTCAATTGTGCATTGCGACGGCGTTTCCCGTCCGGGGTGCCCGCGAGCACCTACACGCTCAGGGCGGGGCCGGAGGCGCCGCCCGGCGGCACCTTCGATCTCGTGATCGACATGCGAAAGCTCCGCCAGCACCGCGCGGATTGACCCGTCCGCCTCCATGAACGCGCTACTGTTCGAGCCAGTATCCCTGCGCAAGCTGACGTTGGCGAACCGCATCGTCGTCGAGCCGATGACGCAGTTCTCGGCGCAAGACGGCACGCCGGGCGACTGGCACATGATGCATCTCGGACAGTATGCGGTGTCGGGCGCGGGACTCGTGTTCACGGAGTCGACCTACGTGGCGCCCGAGGCTCGCAACACCCCGATGTGCCTGTCCCTCTACTCCGACGAGCAGGAACACGCGCTCGCACGCATCAAGCGCTTTTTCGACGCCTACGGTACGGCCCGCTTTGGCGTCCAGCTCTGCCATGCGGGGCGGCGTGCCTCGGCGCGCGAGCCCTGGCTCGGCGGCGGCCCCCGGCTGCCCTCGGACGGCGGGTACGAAACCTGGGCGCCGTCGCCTGTGCCGATCTCGACCCGCTGGCCGTTGCCCAGGGAGATCGACGAGGGCGAGATGGAGAAGATTCGCCAAACTTTCGTCGCAGCCGCAAGACGAGCGCATCGGGCCGGCGCGGATCTCATCGAGCTGCACTGCGCGCACGGCTACCTCATGCATCAGTTCCTCTCTCCACTGAGCAATCGTCGCACCGACCGTTACGGAGGCCGGCTCGAGAACCGGCTGCGATTCCCGCTGGAAGTATTCCAGGCGTTGCGTGGTGAGTGGCCCGAGGACAAGCCGATGGGTGTTCGCGTTTCGGCGACGGACTGGATCGAAGGCGGCTGGGATCTACCGCAGACGGTCGAGCTCGCCCGCGCGCTCGAAGCCTTCGGCTGCGATTTCATCGACGTCTCGAGCGGCGGCCTGTCCGCGGAGCAGAGGATCGTGGTGGGGCCTGGCTATCAGACGCCGTTCGCAGCGGCGATCAAGGCGGCGGTCCGGATGAAAGTCATCGCGGTCGGGCTCATTACGGATCCGCACCAGGCCGAAGGCATACTGCAGGACGGCCATGCCGACCTCATCGGACTCGCCCGGGCGATGCTGTACGACCCTCGTTGGCCGTGGCATGCGGCACGCGCGCTGGGGGTGAATCTCGCCTATCCGCGGCAGTACGAACGCGCGCATCCATCCCGCTCGCATGGGGCGGGAATCAATGCGCCCGGTAACGCTGCGCCTGGCGCCACGATGGAGGTCCGGTCGACGTAGAAGGAATCACTAACGAGCTGGCGGTCCCGCGCCCGTAAACCGAAGGAGGAGTCAGCAGTGATGCGATACCTGCAAGTTGCAGTCTCAGCGGCCGTCATGTGCCTCGGCCCCCAGCACGCCGCACAAGCGCAGGAGCGGTTTCCGAACAAGCCGGTCCGCATGATCGTGGGCTTTACTCCCGGCAGCGAGATCGATGTCGTTGCCCGTCTGCTCGCCGAGCAGCTCTCGCAAGACTGGGGTCAACGGGTCATCGTGGACAATCGCACGGGCGCGGGAGGAACGGTGGCCGGCGCCATCGTCGTGCGGGCCGCGCCGGATGGCTATACCTGGTTCTTCAACTCGGTGGCGCACACCGCAAGCCTTGCGCTGTACTCGAAGCTTCCGTATCACCCGGTGCGCTCCTTCAGCTTCGTTTCGCAGGCCACGAGCGCGCCCAACGTGTTGATCGTTCCACCTTCGCAGGGCGTGAAGTCGGCCGGCGCACTGATCGCGCTTGCTCGCAGCAAGCCCGGGCAGCTGACGTATGGCGCTGCCGGCATCGGCAGCGGAACCCACATCAACGGCACGCTGTTCACGCTGGCGGCCGACATCCAGGTCGCGAACGCTTCCTACAAGGGAACGCCGGAGCTCATCGCGGAAACCGCCACCGGCCGGATCAACTACTGCTTCTCGCCGATCGGCAGCACCATTGCATTCGTACGCGATGGGCGCCTCACCGCGCTCGGCGTGACGACGCTGCAGCGCTCGCCCGCACTGCCGGATGTTCCGACCGTCGCCGAGACCACGCTGCCCGGATTCGAGTGGGATCAATGGTACGGAATGTTCATGCCGGCAGGCACTCCGCGCGCGATCGTCGAGCAGGTGAGCGCCGAGATGAAACGCATCCTGACCTCGCCCGCGATCAAGGAGCGACTGAATGTCCGCGGCTCCTGGCCGAACCCTTCGAGCCCCGCGCAATTCGAGACGAAGGTGCGCGCCGAAATCGACAAGGTGACGAAAGCGCTCGCCGCCGCCGGGGTCAAACCGCAATAGGACCCCGCTGGGGCTCGCGCGCGATCGGCACATGCATCGCGGCGTCTCTCCCCCATCGCAGCCTCGTACGACGGCCGGACCGCAGTTGCATACGGGGTTTGACGGCGGATCGAGCGTCGCAATAGAATGAGAACCATTCTCGTTCAATAGACGCCAATGACGCTTCGAGCAACAGAGCAAGCGCACGATGAGCGCAACGCTGCCACTTGGCCGTTCGCATTGGCGCCACTCGCCGCAGCCATGAAAACTCGCGCCACCGGGCGCGACGCTTCTAGCCAGACAGAGCGATCCTTCCGTTTCCGCCCGGCATGAGCCGCGAGCGCATCCGCACGTGGACCTGGCCCGCGGCGCTGGCGATTCTTACCGCGAGCGGTCTCATCTCGGCGCTCGCGTCGGAGACATGGGGCGACGCGTGGTCGTGGCTCGGCCTCGGCATCCCGGTTCTGGTCATCGGATGGTTCGCTTGGCGTCCTGAGCGACCCGGTTCTTCGCCGTATTCATCCAGGTAGCTCGATGCAACGACCTGCCCCTGCCCTGCTCGCCCTAGTCATTGCCGCCCTGCCTTGTTCCGTTCACGCCCAGACGCCACCGTCGAACGCGGCCAAGGAAGCGGTCCTGCCGGAAGTCAAGGTGAGCCCGAGCGCCGATGCCTCGGCCCAGGGCCTGTCGCCGGCCTATCCCGGCGGGCAAGTGGCCCGCGGCGGTCGCGCCGGGATCCTCGGCACGCGCGACAACATGGATACGCCTTTTTCCATCACCAGTTACACGAACGAGTTCATCCAGGATCGCCAGGCCAGGAGCGTGGGGGAAGTCCTTCAGGACGACCCGAGCGTGCGTGTAGCGCGCGGCTTCGGCAATT
>JBOIEI010000692.1:0-4267 GCA_050741055.1 Burkholderiales bacterium
CGATGGAACCCGTATTCGTATTTCTGGTGCATGAATATCGGCAACAGCCTCGCCATGCTGCAGCCCTTGCCTTGTACGACATGTTCTGCGCACCCGGCGCTCCGGCGCGGCTCGACGCGCATGCGCTCCTCCCACCCATGAACCTCACGCTCGCCGCCTGCGTGCGTACGCTGCGAGCGCAGTGGCTGCAGATGTACTCGGCCGAGCCGGCCGATGCGGCCATCCCCACTACGGTTCCGATGCGCGGCATGTTCGATCGCATCGTCGACGGCCTCACGCAAATTCCCGCAGGCCGCTGGGCCCGCCTGGGACTTTACTACAATCCCGCACGCGATCCGGCCGAGAATCTGCCGGGCGGGCGCATGACACCGGCACAGCGCCATTTCGTGGAGAACATCTGGAAGCCGCGCGTGCGGCCGTGCCTGGTGAGCGCGGGTTTCTGGCAAATGCAGACGATCGAGTGAAGGGGCATCCAAGGAACTGGTGCCTTGCCTTTTCGTGCCGGCCTCAAGACAATCGCAGTCAGGTCGTACTTGAAACAAGGTCTCGGATCCGGGGAGGCTCGATGCCGCTTCACGTCTGCAACGGCGCCCTGCTGCAATGCAGTTTCGGCGCCGCGCCGAGCACGTTCGTCGTGCTGCCCATCAATCGATTGCTCACGAGCAACCAGCCGGCAGCCAACATCATGGACCACAAGTCCATGGTGAACGTCATGCCGTTCGGCGTCTGCAGCAGCATGGCCAATCCCGCCGTCGCGTCGGCGACGGCTGCGGCGATGGGCGCGCTCACACCCATGCCGTGCGTGCCGAACACGCCCGCGCCCTGGGTGCCCGGCTCGCCCACGGTGCTGCTCGCCAATCAGCCCAGTCTCAACAACACCTCCAAACTGATGTGCGTCTTCGGTGGCGTCATCTCGGTGCAATACCCGGGGCAGACGACGCACATGATTCCGTAACCCGCACGCGAGCGACAGGGATGGACAAGTTTTCCGAGGCTTACTACAAGGCACGCAGCGTCCTTTCGGGCCAGAAGTTCGAGGCCGGATGGGAAAAATTTCTCAAGACCGAGATCGACGTGCTGACGTTGCTCGGCGCCGACGGCCCCAATCAGGGGCGCGCGGACGATCTGGACAAAATCCGCAAGAAGATCGCCGATTCCACCAAGAACGGCGCGCTCAAGGCGTTCTTCGTCGGCGGCGGCACCCCGGACACGCTGCTGGCCGCGGCCAAGAACGAGACTTCGCCCGGCTCGGCAGCGGAGCGCGCCGCGACCCTCAAGCTGCTCAAGCATCTGTATTTCTCGCGCAAGCGCGGCGGCCAGGAAGTGTGGGTGTACGCGGGCCCCAAATCGTACAGCGCCTGGGTCTACGACGAGATCAAGGGCGCCGAGAGTGCCTACAAATCCAAGCTCGGCTCCGAGACCGAGGTCTACAGCGCCAAACAGCGCGAGGCGATGTGCGACGCGTTGCAGCTCGCGCTCACCTGGTCGCAGAAAGTGGCCGCCGGCATGGCGAGCAAGGACGAGAAGGCAAAGAAGGCGGTGCGCGCCTGGTTCGCGGACGAGACCACGACCGATGCACAGATCGACTCGGCGATGACGAAACTGAACGACGGCTTCAAGAAGATCGCCGGAGTGTGCAACGGCGCGCGGCTGGTGTTCTCGGACCATCCGCCGGATCGCAGCAAGGGCGGCTGGAAGGACTGGGCGTTCGTTTACAAGTCCGAGGCCATGGACGTCGTCTATCTGCAGGGCGCCTACCTCAAGGCGGCCAAGCGCACCGGCACGCTGTGGAAATGCGCCCTCGCCATCATCCACGAGCTGTCGCACCGGGAAGTGAAGACCGACGACAACCGCTACGACTACGACGGGCTCAAGCCGGACAAGAGCACCTTCCCGCATGCGAAGGCGCTCAACAACGCGGATAGCTGGGCCTACTTCTCGCTCGACTTCGTCGGCACGCTGCCCGAGGGCGATCGCAAGGACGTCCTTGCCTGAATTCACGAAACCGATCGCGGAGTATCGACCTTGAGAGCTCGTGTTGCCGCCCCCAAACCGGTGTCGATGAAAGGCATACGCTACCAGATCGTACCTGGCGGCAAGGGCCGGGGGCTCGGCCAGAACGGCGGCATCGTGGCCGCCGTGAGCGAGCAGACCGGCGAGGAACTGTGGGTGCAGAAGGTCTACGAGATCGTCTACGACGACGACCTCGAGGCCGACAAACAGGATGTCGCGATCACCGATCTGAAGGTGAGCCGCTGGCGCAATCGGCTCACGGTGAAGAACGAGCGCGGCGAGCGCTACGAGCTCGATCTCGCTACGCGCGAAGTGACGCGCATTCAGCCCGGATAGAGCATCGAAGGCCAGATGACTGCAGTCGTTGCATTCCGGCTCTGTGCCGCGGCGTGCGTCGCGTCTGCGGCCCTGCTCCTGGCAGCGTGCACGGGCGAGCCCGAAGGCGCGCGTCCTCCACAGGCAGTGGCGGCCTCCGCCGGCTCGGACACAAGCGCATCGGTCTCCGAAGCGCGCTCCCGCAAGCGTTCGGCGCCGCCCAAGGTAGAACCGGTCGAGCATCGCGGCGTACGTTATGCCGTGGTTCGTGGTGCGAAAGGGCGCGGACTGCCGCAAAACGGCGGCTACATCGAGGCCACCGAGCTTGCCTCGGGCCGGTCGCTTTGGCTGGTGAAGGTTTACGAGGTCGTCTACGACCGCGATATCGAGGACGACAAGCGCGATGTCTACATCAGCCGCCTGCGTCTGGATTCGGCGCGCAGCCGCCTTCTCATCGAGAACGAGCGCGACGAGCGCTTCGCCGTCGAGCTCGACGGCTCGAAGGTGCACAAGCTGCCGCGCTGATCGCGGCTAGGGAGCGACCTGCGCGCTCATGTGCGCACGTGCGGCGCGCAGCAGCCGTTCGAGCTTCTCGTCCACGCCTGCGCCGGCGGCTTCCGTCAGCGCCTCGTGCGCCCACGCGTACAGCGGATCGCCGAGAAAGCCCGCACCGAAAAGGAACATGAATTGCGCCATCAGCACTACGGCCCAGCGGTCCGCGAGGTCGAAGCGTTTGCACGCCTCGACGGCGAGCCGTGTGAGATCGTAGAGGCCCTGCTCGCCCACCTCGGCGAACTTGCGCGAATGGACCGCGGCGAACTGGATGAGCAGATCGCGTTGCGAGCGGCTGGGATTCTTGCACAGCTCCTCCACCGAGCGGCCGAGCACGTAACGCACCGCCGCCAAGTGCTGGCCGTCGCCCTCGCCCATGACGCGCTGGCGCCAGGCTTGCGCCCGCTCCCAGAGCGCACCGACGCGCTGCGCAGCCGTGCCGTGCGCGGCGTCGGCAAGCATCGCCGCGGCCCAGGCAGACTGCGGGTCCTGCTCCCAGTGGCTGCCCAGCAGAAGCATGAGGTGGAGGTAGCTCTGAACTTCGGCCTCTGCTTCGAGTCCGTGCGCGGCTGCCTTCTCGATTCCGAGGCGCACCAGCGCTGCCAGCGCCGTCTCGTTAGAGCGTGCCGCGCATTGCGGAAACGGCTCCGCGAGCCCCGCCCGCAAACGGCGTTCGAACCCTGCCTGCGATGCGTCGGCGAACGCGGCCAACTGGGATTCGCGAATGACCAGCATAGCGGGCAAATCTCGTTTCAGCCCGTTACGCCGAGGATCGGACGGGCGCTACGCTGCAGCTCGCCGGCGGAGTGCGCAAACACCAGTGCCGTGCCGGGCGAGTCGCCCTCGGCGATGAATTGCGCGACCGGCCCGAACATCTGCATGACCTGCTCCGCATTGCAGGTGGGCAGGAATATGCGCAGCACGCGCGGATCGTAATAACGGAACAGCATCGGCTTGCCGTCCGGGCCGTAGACGATGTTCAGTGTGCGCAGGTGGAACCACACCGTGCGCAGGTCGCATTGCGCCAGCGCGAACGAGGCCCAGTGGTTGCCCCAGCCGTGCGCGATGATCCAGTCGGCAAACGCGCTGTCGCGCTCGAGCGCCACCAGGTACGGCGCCACTTCGGCGACATCGGGCGTGAGCTCCCCGTGCAGCAGGCATTCGAACCGCGGCCTCGGATCGTCGTGCAGCCGAGCCAGCAGATGGGAGATGCTGGCGCCATCGGCAAGCGCATACACACGATCCCTGGGCACGGCCCAGAGCAGCTGCTTGAGGGCGTTCAGCGCTTCCGGGCCGAGCATCGCAGCTCCTCGGACGAAAATGAAGTGCGCGCCGCCATGCGCCGCTCAGTCACCGGAGATCTCGCAAAACGGGGCGCCGGTTTGCG
>JBOIEI010000693.1:0-9592 GCA_050741055.1 Burkholderiales bacterium
CGGAGAGCGATGAACGCCGTTATCGTCCGGCGTGGCGGGGGCGCGAATTGACCTGCGCGCGCTGCGCGGCTAGCATCCATGTGTTGCGCAGGAGAGCGCGGCAACGTTGCCGCCGCCGAAGGCGAAATCTCCCATAACCGCTCAGGCCACAAGTACTGCGCAGCAGGTAGCCGTCTGGAGAGCGACGAAACCCGGCCACGGGAGCGTCCACCGAAGGGGCATGGCGCCGCACGCGGCGCCGCAATCTCTCAGGTAACAGGACAGCGGGAGCGGCGAGGCAGCGATCCATCGGTCGCGGCCTGTTCCGTTGTCTGTTCGGAGAGATTTGTATGAAAGTCGTTGTCCTCGGTGCCGGGGTAGTCGGCACGACATCCGCTTGGTTTCTCGCAAAATGCGGTCACGACGTGACCGTCGTCGATCGCCGATCCAGTGCTGGCCTGGAAACGAGCTTCGCAAACGGGGGCCAGATTTCGGTGAGTCACGCCGAGCCCTGGGCGAATCCATCTGCGCCACTCAAGATCGTGAAGTGGCTCGCGAAAGAAGACGCGCCGCTGTTGTTCCGCTTGCGCCCCGATCCTGCGCAGTGGCTGTGGGGACTGAAGTTCCTGCGCGAATGCCTACCCGCCCGCACCCGCCACAACATCGCGCAGATCGTCAACCTCGGCCTCTACAGTCGGGCGACGCTGCGGGAATTGCGCCGCGAGACCGGCATCGCCTACGACCACCTGGAGCGAGGCATCCTGCACTTTTACACCAGCCAGCGCGAGTTCGATGCGGCGCTCGAGCCCACGCGGCTGATGCGCGAGCTGGGCTGTGACCGTCAGCTCAAGACACCCGATGAATGCGTCGCGATCGAGCCTGCGCTCGCGGGCGTGCACGATAAGCTTGCCGGAGCGACCTATACGCCGTCCGACGAGTCGGGGGACGCACATCGCTTTACGCAGCGGCTCGCGGCCCTCGCCGCGCAGGCGGGCGTCGCCTTCCGCTACGACACGACGGTGCTGGGCCTGGAGCGCGCGGGCGGCGCGGTGACGTGCGCGCGCCTGATCGATGCGGCCGGCCGCGTGAGCAGCCTGCGCGCGGATGTGTTCGTGGTCGCGCTCGGGAGCTACAGCGCACCGCTCCTGAGCGCCATCGGCATGCGCATTCCCGTCTATCCCGCCAAGGGATACTCGGTCACGATGGAGATCGCCGATGCCAGTCGCACACCGACGGTGAGCCTGACCGACGATGAATACAAGCTGGTGTTCTCGCGCCTCGGCGATCGGCTGCGCATCGCGGGCACCGCAGAGCTCAACGGCTACGACACCTCGATCAACGAGGCGCGTTGCGAGGCAATCGTCAATCGCACGATCGAGCTCTTTCCGGGCGCGGGCAAGCGCGACAGCGCCCGATTCTGGACGGGGCTCAGGCCCGCTACGCCGAGCAACCTCCCCCTCATCGGCCGCAGCCGCTACCCGAATCTATACCTCAATACCGGTCACGGCACGCTTGGATGGACCCATGCCTGCGGGTCGGCGCGAGCGCTCGCCGATCTCGTCGCCGGACGCCGGCCCGAGGTTGATTTCGGTTTTCTTGGAATGCAGGCGCCCGCGCCGAGGCCAACAATGACTGCGGCACGCGCCTGACGCTGGTGGCATCGACCTCGCTGGATGGCCGCGCGATGCGTTGCGAAGTCCTCTTGTCGAACCGGGCCGGACGGAGACAGCGGTTGAGGCCGATCAAAGCGTAGTCAGGTGCTGTGGCTTCGGTGGACACGATGTCGCCCTATTCCTCGTCCAGGCGCTGAAAGCGATCCGCGAGGAAGTCGAGAAGCACGCGCACCGAAGGACGCAGGAAGCGTTTCGAGGGAAGCACCGCATGAATGAGCTCCGGCCGCGGAGCCCACTGCGGCAAAAACTTTGCGAGCACACCCTGGCGCAGCTCATCGCTCACGAGCATCGTCGGCAGGTGCACGACGCCGACGCCGGCGATGGCGGCGCGACGTAGCGCAAGCATATCGTCGGTGACCAGGCGAGGCGCATGCCGGATCGATGCCTGTGCCCCGTCGGGGCCTTCGAGCTGCCAGACATGCTCAGCACGATCCAGGTCGAGGCTAGGGAAGTCGACCAGATCGGCCGGTACGGACGGCGTGCCGATGCGCTCGAGCAGCGCAGGGCTGGCCACCAGACATTGCGTGCGCGTGCCGAGCGTCTTGAGCACGAGATCGCTGTCCTGCAAAGGCAAGGGGCGGACTCGAATGGCGAAGTCGTAACCTTCGGCGATTACGTCCACGGGCCGATTGAGCTCGCGCAAGTGGATCGTTACGTGCGGACACTGCGCCAGGAACTCCGCCACCATGGCCCCGACGCGCGCGTGCAGCAACGCGACTGGACAGCTCAGGCGCACGATGCCGCGCGGCTCGGCACGCGAGAGCTCGACGGCTTCGGTTGCGGCCTCGGCTTCGGCCAGCATGGCCTTGCAATGCGCATAGACTTCCTGCCCGATGTCGGTCACGGAAAAACGACGCGTCGAGCGCTGGATCAGCCGAACGCCCAGGCGCCGCTCGAGCGACGCGATGCGCCGGCTGAGCATGGATTTTGGCTTGCCGAGGGCGCGACTGGCGGGCGCGAAGCCGCTGTGATCGACGACCTGGGCGAAGTAATAGAAATCGTCGAGATTCTCCATGCCTGCGGCCATCGTTCTCCAGATAGAACGCTGAGGACGAATCTTACCGACTAGTGCACCGGCACATGTGGCCCTATGTTGTCATCCAGGCACAAACGTGCATATCAGCAGGAGGTTTCGATGAAGAAGGTCCTCGGTCTGTACAGCGCTCCGCGCCAGCATTGGGTGGGCAATGGGTTCCCGGTTCGAACGTTGTTCTCGTATGCAAGTCACGGCGAGCATGTGAGCCCGTTCCTCATGCTCGACTATGCGGGCCCGGCACAGTTTGCTCCGGCAAAGAGCCCGCGGGGCGTGGGCGAACACCCACACCGGGGATTCGAAACGGTCACCATCGTCTATCAGGGCGAGGTGGCGCACCGCGACTCTTCCGGCGGGGGCGGCAAGATCGGACCGGGCGACGTGCAGTGGATGACCGCCGGATCGGGCATTCTGCACGACGAATTCCATTCGACCGAGTTCACCCGCGACGGCGGAACGCTGGAGATGGTGCAGCTGTGGGTGAACCTGCCCGCGAAGGCCAAGAAGTCTGCGCCCGGTTACCAGTCGATTGCGAGCGCTGCCATTCCGACACTGGCGCTGCCTGGCGATGCTGGATCCATGCGCGTGATCGCGGGCGAATATGGCGGCAGGCGTGGACCGGCGAAAACCTTCACCCCGATGGACGTGTGGGACTTGCGTCTGAACGCGGGAAAGTCGGCACAGCTCCGGTTCGCGGATGGACGCACGCTTGCGCTGGTGGTGTTGCGCGGAACCGTGCAGGTCAATGAAAGCGAGATTGCGCGCGAGGCGCAAATGGTCGTACTCGACCGATCCGGAGCAGAGGTGACGATGGAAGCGAACACCGACGCCACGCTCCTGATCCTCAGCGGGGAGCCCATCGGCGAGCCCGTAGTGGGATACGGCCCGTTCGTGATGAACACCGAAGCCGAGATCCGGCAGGCGATCGAGGACTTCAATGCCGGGAAGTTCGAGGGCGCGACCGCTGACTGATTGCAGCATCGAACGGATTCGCCGCCCGGCGGCGAATCCGTATCTTCAACCGGGACTCGTGCCCATCGATAGGAGTTTGACCATGAGCAAACCGTATGTGCGTCTGGACAAGAACAACGCCGCTGTGCTGCTGGTCGATCATCAGGCCGGACTGCTGTCTCTGGTGCGCGATATCGATCCGGACCGATTCAAGAACAACGTCTTGGCGCTGGCCGACCTGGCGAAGTATTTCAAGCTCCCCACCATTCTCACCACCAGCTTCGAGACGGGTCCCAATGGCCCGCTCGTTCCGGAACTGAAGGCGCTGTTTCCCGATGCGCCGTACATCGCGCGTCCGGGCAACATCAACGCCTGGGACAATGAGGATTTCGTCAAGGCGGTGAAGGCGACCGGCAAGAAACAGCTTCTGATCGCCGGTGTGGTGACTGAAGTGTGCGTTGCTTTCCCGGCCCTGTCCGCGCTGGAAGAAGGCTTCGATGTCTTCGTCGTCACCGATGCCTCGGGTACGTTCAACGAGCTCACCCGGCATTCCGCCTGGGAGCGCATGTCGCAAGCCGGTGCGCAGCTGATGACGTGGTTCGGCGCGGCTTGTGAGCTGCATCGCGACTGGCGCAACGACATCGAGGGGCTTGCCGCGCTGTTCTCGAATCACATACCCGATTATCGCAATCTCATCACGAGCTACGACGGGTTGGCCGCGAAGAAGTAAGTTCGCGGTGGGGTCGTTTGTCCTGACATAGCGGGCTGCGTGTGTCGCACTGACGTTCTGTCCTGCGCAGATGCCAGTCCGACCAGATGCGGCCTGTACGCTGCCGCCGAATCGCTTCAGCCCCTAGCTGCGCCTGGGCTTAGGGCCTTCACCTGGGCGTTACCGTCGCCGCCGCACGACGACCGCCTTCTTTATGGATTGGCTGATTGCTTCGCAACGCGCAAAATGCGCTGACCGGCAAGCCACCGAATCCGCGGCGGGGCCGGCCACGAACTCACCGGTACGCCACCGATCCGCGTGGGGGCGGGGCCGGTGACGGAATGTCCTCCATGCACCGGGAGATCTGCCATGCGACGGAACCAGGGTTTCGTCCTGTTCAGCATCGCCATCGCACTCGTATTGCTTGTGGGCATCGCTTGGTACGCCTACGTGCAGCACGAAGCGAGCAAGCAGGAGATGCTGCAGCAGGCCGCGCAAAACTTTCTTCAGGAGCACAAGGACGGCCGGTTTCCTGCGCCGCCGACGGCCGCCGAGATCTGGGCGGCCCAGGAGCAACGCGGTGCGCGCAGCGATTCGAAGCCGGCTGGTACGGCACCGCAGCGGCCGCTGAACACGGGCCCCTCGGTGCAAGCTCGAGCGGTAGCCGCGGGCCCCGGTTTCTTCGGCGGCAACGGCGGTCCGCTGCTGTCGAGCGCGCTGCTGCTTGCGGCGCTAACAGCCCTCGGATTCGCCGGCAGCACCTATCGGCTGGCGAAGCAGGGTGGCCTCATTCGGCTCGAGCGCGACCGCCTGGCGCAGGAACTGGACAACCTGCAGGCCGCCGGTAGCCACCCCAACGGCCGTCCCGCACCCCCATGGCAGCAGGGGGCGCTCATGATGGTGCGCACGAGCACCGTGCCGGCGATCGCCTACGATCTCGATGCCCGCGTCCTCGAGGTGAGCGAAGCGTTCACCCGGATCACGGGCTACACGCGCATCGACATCCCCGACGTGAAGAGCTGGTTCACCAAGGTCTTGCGCACACCCGACGCGGAACTGGAAGCGGCGCTGGAGGCTTTTCGCACCAAGGTGCACGGCGGCGAGCTCGAGACCAGAACCATTTGGACCAGCTCCGGCGACGCTCGCACGTGGTTGTGCCAGCCGCTCGAAGTCTGGCCGCTGGAGGGGGACGCGCTGCTGCTGGTTGCGCGCGCGACCGACGTCACCGAGGAAGCCGAAGCGGCGCGCGTTGCACGCACCGAGGCGGAATCGCTGCGAGCCGCGTTGCATGCGTCGAACCGCCCGTCCGCCGCCGCAGCCGAACCCCGCCCGTCCGCCACCGCAGCCGAACCGCAGCCGGCGTCGGCCCGGGAAACGGACCTTGCCGCGCAGCTGGGAAGGTGCGATGAAGAATGCAAACGACTCCAGTCCCAAGCGCGTACGCTGAACGAGCGCTTGGCCGCGGCGCAGGCCGAGACCACGGCGCTGCGAGCACAAGAGACGGATCTCGCACGGCGCGCCGAGGCGCGGGCGAGCGAGCTGCAGCAGGGCGCCGTGCTGCTCGAAGCCGCGTACAAGGCCGCCGCTACCGGCTTGTGCCTGCTCGATGTGGATCTCGAAACCCTGCGGGAAAACGAGCGCTGGCAGCAGATGGCAAGGGACGTGGGCAGTGTTCAGGGCGCGCGCGACGCGATCACGCCCCTCGCCCGCGAGACGTTGCGAATCCGCGGTGCAACGCGCAACACCAACGTCCGCGTGCGCGGCGCCAGCGGCGCCGAGCGCATCTGGCGGGTCGACTGCCAGCCCATCGTCGCGGACGCCGGCGCGGTGACGGCGCTCGCAATTACCGCCGAGGATGTCAGCGAACAGGCGGGCCGGATGGCTCGCCTGCAGGAAGATGCCGAACGACTCCGGGTCTTCGCCGAGCATCTCGAAGACGGCCTCTGGATCGCCGACCCGCGCGTGCCGCGTCTGGTCTACGCGACGCCTCAGGCCGGCAAGCTACGGGGGCGTTCGCTGCCTCGCGTGCTGGAGGATTTTTCCGAATGGACCGCGGCTGTGCTCGAGGACGATCGAGAACGCGTGCGCCAGGCTTTTTTTGCGGCGGGCGTCGAAGGCAGCTACAACGCCGAATATCGAGTCGTGCGCGACGACGGTTCCATCGTCTGGCTGCACGACCGGGCCGTCGCGGTGCACGATGCGCAGAATCGCCTGCGCTATCTCGTCGGCGTTACCTCCGACGTCACCGTGCGCAGGAATGCCGAAGACACGATGCGAAGTGCGGCGGCGACCTTGAGGACGCTGGTCGAGCACGCGCCTGCGATGATGTGGCTGAAGGACGCGCAGGGACGCTATCTCTATGCCAATCGGGAATACGCGAAAGTAACCGGCTTTGCGGCCGAGCAGCTGCAGGGAAAGACGGACTTCCAGGTGTTTCCCCGTGCGGCAGCGGAGCGCATGCACGAGAACGACGCACGCGCGCTCGCTGCGAGCAGCGTCCAGCAATTCGAGGAAACGCTGCAGCTGGGCGATGGTCTGCATCACTTCCTCGCGCTCAAGTTCCCGGCGCGGGATTCGGAAGCGCCTGCCGGCGCGCTCTGCGGCATCGCGCTCGAGATCACCGCGCGACGTCGCAGCGAAGACGCGCTGCGAGCCGAGGAAAGTCGCTACCGCGCAATAGTGGCGAGCCTGCCTCAAGCGCTGTTGATCGCGCGCGAGAGCAAGATCGTTTACGCCAATGCGGCGGCAGCGGAGCTGCTGGGAGCGGCAGAGGCCAGCGCGCTCGTCGGCACGCCCTTGCAGCAGCTTGCGGCCGGCTCGGGGCCGGCGCTGGCGCAGACGGCCAAGATCCTGACCGCGGAGGAGGCGGGCAGGCGGCGCTTCGCCACCCGCCTCAAGGCAGGCGGCGAACGCGAACTGGAGGTCGACGTGAGCGCGGCAGCCTACGAAACGGCCACGGAACGCGCGGTGCAATTCGTCGTCCAGGACATTGGCGAGCGCAACGCACAGATCCGCTCCGTGCAGGAGGCGGAGGCGTTCTTCCATGGCATTTGCGATGCGATTCCCGCAGCCCTGCGCCTGCTCGACGTGGGCGGGCGCTGCAACTTCGCGAGCCGCGGCTGGGAGGCCCTGGGCGGTTCCATCGCCAATGGCGACTGGTTGCAACGGGTCAATCCGGACGACAGGGCCGGCGTGCGCAGCGCTTATGCGGCGCCGTCGCGACGTGACGAGCCGGTCTACCTCGAATATCGCTTGGGCGACGGCAGCGGCGAGCGCTGGATACTCGATATCGTGCTGCCGCGCTTCGACGCGCAAGGGCAATGGAAAGGCTACCTCAGCACCGCCGTCGACATTTCGCCGCGCAAACGCACGGAAGCGGCGCTGCGCGCGCATGCCGACGACCTTGCCGCCTTGCTCGATCGCTGTCCGGCGCCGGTATGGGTGGCGGATTCGAGCGGCAGCCGCGGTTATGCCAACCAGGCTTGCCTTGCCTGGCTCGGCGCCAAGTCCGAAGGAGTCCGAGGGCCCGATCTCGGCGAGCACGTGCATCCCGAGGACCGTGACGAGTGGTTGCATACGCGACAACGACACACGAACGAGGGCACGCGATTCGATGGCATATTCCGGTTGCGTCGGTTCGACGACGACTACCGGCACGTGCGTGTCACCGCTCTACCTGTGGCCGCAAATGGTGGCGACGATCGGCGCTTCGTGGGCTTCCTGGACGACGTCACCGAATTCCGGCGAACGGCGCAAGCGCTCGCCGTCGAGGAGCAACGCCGTTCGCAAATCATCGCTCTGCTCAGTGCCACGCATAACGACGAGCTGGGGCAGGTGCGCCATACCGCCGAATTGGTGCGCGTGATGTTTCCGGAGGAACCGAAATTGCAACAGGTCTCCACCACGGTGCTCGAGGAAGCGCAGCGCCTGGAGAAGCTGGTCGAGGAGATGCTCGTGTCGCTGCGCGCCCAAGGCGCAGCCGGCGCAGGATGACGACTGGTTCTAATACGCGAGTCGAACGTGCACGCCCTCCCAGGCCGACCGGGCCATCGCCTCGGTAACCTGAACGCTGCGTAAGCCGTCGACCCCGGACGCCGCGGGCTCGCGCATTTCCAGCAGCGTCGCGCTGAAATCGGCGACGCAGGCGGCGTGCGCATTGATCACCGCGTATTGGGTGCGCCGCGCCTTGCCTTCTTCGCCCACGTAGACTTCGATCTCGCCGCTGGCGCGGCTTCGAGTGACCCCCCGGCCGGTGATTCGGCCCTTGGCGCCGTAGATCACCAGATCGTTGTGCGGGTAGGGCGTTCTTTCGTGGATGGCGACCTGCGCCATTGCGCCGTTGCGGAAGCGGAACGTGGCCAGGTTGACGTGCTCCATGACCCCGCGCGGGGTATCGAACAGCGCGCTCACCGTTTCGATCTCCGAGGAAAGCATGTAGCGCAGGATGTCGTAGATGTGCACGCCAATGCTCATCGTCGTGCCGAGCCCGGCCATGGCCGGATCGAGCCGCCACGTGCCTTGCCTTTCCTCCGAACGGGCCCCCGGGCTCGCCTCGATGGTGACCTGGCGCACCTCGCCGATCTCACCGCTGTCGATGATGCGCTTGCAATCGACGAAGCAAGGCATGAAGCGGTTGTGGAAGTTGACGCCGAGCTTGACGCCGGCTTGCTCGCATTCGGCGACGATCCGTTCTGCGTCGGCCACGTTCGTGGCCATGGGCTTGTCGCAGAACACGTGCTTGCCCGCGCGCGCAGCGGCGATGGCCTGCTCGGCATGCAAGGCGTTGGGCGTATGAATGGCGACCACCGTGACGGCCGGATCGCGCAGCAGGTCTTCGAAGCGAGTGTAAGCCTGGCGCGCGCCGAACTTCTGTGCGAAGGTCGTTGCACGCGCGGCGTCCCGACTGACCACGCCGGCCAGTTCGTTGCCCGCAAAAGCATTGATGCCGGGCAGAATGCGTTCATCCGCGATTCGGCCCGTGCCGATGAGTCCCCAGCCGTTCTTGCGCGTCATGGCGGCCTCGCTTCAAGTCCCACGATGTACAAAGCACGCACCAGCCGGTACCGAAGTGGTCGTGAAGCCGGCGCGTCACTTCCGGCTCCCTGCTGCCACGCTACTGCTTCGGCAAGCCGGCGCTCTTGATGATCATCCCGTAGCGCTGGATGTCTTTCTTTAACAATGCGGCCAGCTGCTCGGAGGTCCCGGGCCATGGGGTGACCCCGAGCGCGGTGAGCTTCTCCTTGATAT
>JBOIEI010000694.1:0-4861 GCA_050741055.1 Burkholderiales bacterium
GTCGAGCTGGTCCGGCGCGCCAACCAGGGCGTACGCAAGAGCGCTGCGCGCGACAAAGAGCTCGATGGTATGGGCACCACGCTCGTCATGATCCTGCTCGGGCCTGATTTCGTCACTGCGGCCCACGTCGGCGATTCGCGTTTGTACCGGCTGCACGGGTCGCGGCTGGAGCGCCTGACCGAAGATCACAGCATGGTGCAGGAGATGGTGGTACGCGGCCAGATGAACGCGCGCCAGGCGGCGATGTCGCGCCATCGCAACGTCATCACCCGCGCGCTGGGCATCGCGCAGGACGTGAGCGTCGACGTCGCGCACCACGCGATCGAGCCCGGCGACGTCTTCATGCTGTGCAGCGACGGGCTGACCAATATGGTGCCGGAAGCCGAGATCGGCGCCGCGCTCGCCGCCCACGCGCACAGCCTCGAGGTGGCCGCGCGCAACATCGTCAACATCACCAACGCGCGCGGCGGCCGGGACAACGTCTCGGTGGTGCTGATGCGCATCTTGCGGGTGTGCGATGGCTGAGCCGGAACGGACCTGCCTCGCCACTCTGTTCGCCGACGTCGTCGGCAGCACGCGGCTGTACGAGCGCTTCGGCGACCAGGCCGCGCACGCCGCGGTCGAGCAATGTCTCGACCGGCTGAAGGAGGCCGTCGCCGAGCACGACGGGCGCACCGTCAAGACCATCGGCGACGAGATCATGGCGGTGTTTCCCGATGCCGAGCGCGCCTGCCTCGCGGCGACCGAGATGCAATGGCGTGCACAGGAGCTGCCGCCGCTCGAAGGCGAGCGCATCGAGATCCGCGTCGCCTTTCATTACGGCGCGGCCGTGGAGCGCGACGGGGACGTCTTCGGCGACTCGGTGAACGTGGCGGCGCGCCTGGCAGAGCTGGCGAAACCGCGCCAGATCATCACCAGCGGACAGGCGCTGGAGTCCTCGTCCGAGCAAATCTTGGCCGGCGCACGCCACTTGTGGCCCATCGCGGTCAAGGGACGCTCGGAGCCGGTCGACCTGTACGAGATTCTGTGGGACGCGGCCGATGCCACCGTCACCATGTCGGCGCAGTTCCCACCGCCGCGGCTACCCCTGCGGCTGCGGCTCATGTACCGGGGAGCCGAAGTGGTGGTCGACTCGGCGCATCCGGAAGTCTCGATCGGACGCGATGCCGGCAACGATGTGGTGGTGGACGCGCGCAACGCATCGCGCGTGCATGCCCGGGTGGAATGGCGCCGCGACAAGTTCGTGCTGATCGACATCAGCACCAACGGGACGTACGTTGCCGCAAGCGACGGAGCCGAAACGCGGTTGCGGCGTGAGGAACTGATTCTCGACGGCGATGGCGCCATCGCGTTCGGGCACTCGAATGGCACCGGCCCGCGCAATTGCGTCGAGTACTACTGCGAATACGCCTTCGGCACGTCCCGGCTGCCGGCCGAATTGTTCTCCGAACCGGCGCGCTGAGCGCCCGGCGCCTTTCGTCCGGCGCCTTTCGTCCGGCGCCCTCGTCCGGCAGCGTGATCCCGCCGGCTTCGTTGCACCGCCTCGATATGCCGATATGCCGCTGCGCTGAGCGCAGCGCTATTATCGCGACCGGCTTGCGGCGGGTTCTCGCGCTGGCTGCCGTCGGCAACGCATCGAGCCATCGCTGCAAGTAGAATGGACGTACGCACATACAGGAGCAGGAAGGCCATGGCCGACAATGGACAGCACGCGCGCGGGGCACAAGGCAACGACCCGAACCAGCTGAGCGAGCGCACGCGCCTGGACGCCAAGCGCAATGCCGCAAGCTCCTTCGCCACCCTGCAGGAGATCGTGATTGCGGCCCGGCGCAGTCTCTCCCGCCCGGTCTGGGACATGGTGAGCGGGGGCTCGGACTCGGAAACGACCCTGCGCCGCAACCGCCTGGCGCTGGACAGCCTCGCGCTGCGGCAGCGGGTGCTGGTCGACGTATCGAGCATCGATACCACCACGATGCTCCTCGGCAAGCAGCTGCCCATTCCCGTATTCATCGCGCCGGTCGGCAATTTCCTGCAGCTCGCCGACCCGCAAGGCGTGGTCGCCGTCGCCCGCGGCGCGGTCGCCTACGGCACCGAGGTCTTCGTCAGCACGGCGGCCAAGCCCGGCATCGAGGAAGCCGCTCGCGCGGTGGATACGCGCATGATCTTCCAGCTCTATGTGCGCAGCGACCGCAAATGGATCGAGGACGTGCTCGATCGCGCCAAGGCCGCCGGCTACCGCGCCCTGTGCGTGACCGTCGACCGGGCCTACTACAGCCGGCGCGAGCGCGATCTCATCAGCCACCTGCCGGTGCGCGAAGGCGGCGATCCCAAGTTCCAGGCGAGCCTCACCTGGGACGACATGGTATGGATGAAGGCTCGCATGGGCGTGCCGCTCATCCTCAAGGGGATCGCCACGGCCGAAGACGCCCGGCTGGCGGTCGAATACGGCGCCGACGTGGTTTACGTCTCCAACCACGGCGGACGCCAGCTCGATCATGCGCAGGCGAGCATCGAAGTGTTGCCCGAGGTGGTCGCGGCGGTCGACGGGCGCGCCGAGGTGCTCGTCGATGGCGCGATTTCGCGCGGCACCGACGTGATCAAGGCCATAGCGCTGGGTGCGCGTGCGGTGGGCTTGGGCAAACTGCAAGGCTGGGCGCTGGCGGCGGCCGGCGAGGCGGGCATCACGCGCATGCTGGAGCTGCTCGAAGTCGAGATCAAGACCGCGCTCGGCCTCATGGGGGTGACATCGCTTGCGCAGCTGAACCCGTGGTGGGTGCGGCCCGCGCAGCCGGTCGGCCTCGGAAGTATGACCAGCGCGTATCCCGTGTTCGAGGAGCAGCGGTTCTAACCGACACCACCCCGCCTCCTTCGCCGGCACCTTCAATCCATCGTGGCGCCCGTTTCCTTCATGAGCCGTGCGTACTTGTCGTAGTCCGACTTCAGGCGCTTGGCGAACTGCTCGGGCGACATCGGCATGGGGTCGAGCGTCTGCGCGCTCAGCTTCTGGGCAACACCGGCATCCGCCAGCACCTTGCGCAACTCGGCGTTGAGCTTGTTGACGATGGCGGGTTGCGTGCGAGCCGGGGCGAACGCGCCGATCCAGGCCGTGAACTCGTAACCAGGTACGCCGGATTCTGCAAGCGTCGGCACGTCCGGGAATTGCTTCACCCGATCATCGGAGCTGACCGCGAGCGGGCGCAGCTTCCCGGCTTTCACCTGGGTCAGCACCGAGCCGATGGTCGCGAGCATGGCCTGAGTCTCGCCGGAGACGATCGAAATCACCGCCGGGCCGCCACCTTTGTAGGGGACGTGCGTCATTTTGAGGTTCGCCATCGAGCCGACCATGGCCATGGCCAGATGCACGTAGCTGCCGTTGCCCGAAGACGCATACACGATCTGGTTGGGCCGCGCCCTGGCGAGCGCGATGAACTCTTTCATGCTCTTTGCCGGCAACGAAGGATGCACGATCAGCATGCCGACCTGGCGCGCGAGGGTGGTGATGCCGGCGAAATCCTTCAGCGTGTCGTAAGGCAGCTTCTTGTACAGATGCGCGTTGGCAACGTGGGTCGCCGAGTGGATCATGATGGTGTAGCCGTCGGGCTCGCTCCTGGCGAGAACGTCCGATCCGATGGTGCCGGATGCGCCGCCGCGATTATCCACCACGAACTGCTGTTTCAGGTTCTCCGACAGCTTTTGCGCGACCAGGCGGCCGACGATGTCGTTCGATCCGCCGGGCGGCCAGGGGATCAGGACCCGGACGGTCTTGACCGGATAGTCCTGGGCGTGGACGGCGAACGCGGCCGAGGCCACCAGCGCCGATGCAACGAGAGTTACGAGCACCTTCAACATCTACTTCCTCCTTGGAGTGTGGCCAGCCGTCGGAACGAAAGCATTGCGGAACGAAAGCGTTGCGCGGGCTCGGCACGCAGCAGGCGCGTGTCATCTACGAGCGCGTTGGGATCATACGATGAAAGCAGCGCGGTGCGCGATGTCGACGGCCAAAGGCGCACGCCGTCCCACGATCCCGTGGCCGTCTGCAGGGCAACAGCAGTTTCGTCATGCCAAGGCGCGCTGCCGTTCGAGCCGAACGCCAGCGCGCCGGTGCAGCGGATCGTCGCGCTACTTCATTTTTTCCACGAACGCCAGGATCTCGTCGACCGGTATCGTGTTGCGCGGGCGGCTGTCGCGAACGTAGCGGATGATCCCTTCCTTGTCGACCACCATGACGGTCGCGTTCGCGCGCATGTAGCCTGCGATTCGTTTCGAATCGTTCGCTGCAGCCGGGTCGTCGTTGAGAACACCGTATGCACGAGTCATCGCCCGGCGGGTGTCCGCGAGCAGGGGATACTTCAACCCGAGCTTTTCGGACCAGGCTTGGTTGGCACCGTTGAAATCCACACTGATGCCCAGAACCTGGGCATTCGCGGCCTCGAACTTGGGAAGATCAAGTTGGAAGGCCAGCGCTTCCTGCGTTCAGCTATTGGTGAACGCACCAACGTAGAAGAAAAGAACCAGCGTCTTCCCCGCAAAGTCCTTGTTGCTCACCTGCTTCGCGGTCGTGGCCGGCAGCGCGAAAGCCGGCGCCTTTTCGCCCACGCCCAGCGCCGCCGCCCGCGCTGCAGCGCCCGGCAGCAGCGCAGCCGTGCCCAGGGCCAGCGCTGCCACTACGCCCTTCCAGTTTGTCTTCATGCCTTCTCCTTCGCTCTACGTTGCACAACGAGGGCGCGTGCCGATCAGGCGCCGCGCCCGGCCACCGATCTGACGTAATCCACGAGCTCTTTCGAGTCCAGGTCCAGCGGTCCGAACCCCGTTGCGCGGATCATACCCTTGCGATCCACCACGTAGGTCATCGGCACGCCGC
>JBOIEI010000695.1:0-2003 GCA_050741055.1 Burkholderiales bacterium
TTGCTGGACAGGTCGCGGGGTGCCAATGCTAGCTTACCTGCCTTTCTCGAGCAATGATCCCGTAACCCGCCGGCCCGAACAGGTGCCGCGCGCCGGCGATCGCACCACCGTTCCCTTCGATAACGGCGTGGCTCGGCTTCCCGCTCGCCGGTGACGGTGTCGGTACGTGGCCTGCTGGGGGTAGGCCCAAATCCCATGCCGAAGCACGAGTTGAGCTCTTTCCTGTCTCGCCAACCCGATCGCCGCCAGGTATCGAACCGTCAGTCGCCGAACGTCCAGCGATAGATCCGCGCGTCGTCCTGGTAACCGCCATTCGCGGCAAACGGCTCGTTGTTCCAGAAGCGCTCCGCCGCCGCGCGGTCGGGCAATTCGAGCAGTAGCGCGGTCCCTATGTTGTCGGCGCCGTCCGGCGAACGCATCGGTCCACGAAAGATGAAGCTATCGTCATACGACTTGAAATAGCTCTCGTGCGCGTGCAGGTGCTCGGCGAAGAACGGCGCTGCATCGGCAATCTTGGAGCCGGTGCAGAAGTACTGCTGCAATCCCTTGCGCCGGTAGTCAGCCGCACCCTTCTGGAAGCTGTTCGACCAGCGCCGGATATCCGTCTTCTCGTAAGCTCCCGCAACATTCAGCGGGTCGTCCGCGAGGAAGGCTTCGGCGGCCCTTCGGTCGTCGAGTTGGACGAACCAGGTGGTCGCCAGCGTCGCGCAGGCATCATCTGAGACGATGTGCCCGTAGCCGATAAGGCGCTCGCCCAGCGCCTTCGCATAAGTCTTTTGGGCTGCGATGTTGGCCGCACGCGTGCCGGCCTGACCGGCCCTGTCCCACGCGAATAGCACCCATTGCGCAGGCTTCTCCCGGTAGTACTGCCGCAACGTTTCACCACTCAGCCCGTAGCGCGGATCGCCCGGCAGGTAGCCCGCACCGGATGCCATCGAATCTCCCCGTAGTGTATTTGGAGTGCCGCATGATCACGCGCGCGCGGCCAGGGCGTCAATGACCGACGCCTTCCAGCGGATCGATCAGCTCCGGGCCCTGTTGCCTGGTGCTGTTGACCTTGCTACTCACCCGTGTGTACGTCCTTGCCCTGCATTTCGGGCAGAAAATCGTCCGAGGCCGTGGCCCGGCCCCTGTTTCCCCGGACTGGATCTGCCTACGGCACTCGCGTCGGCGGGCGCTCTCTGGCCGAAGGCGCCGGCCGGCCGCGTCCGAAGTGGCCAGCGGCCAGCAACAGCACAGCATTGGTCCAGAACACCGACACCAAGCCGAGCGCGGTGCCGAGATAACCGAACAGCAGCGGCACGCCGATCTGGACCATCTTGTTGATCGAGACGCGCCAGCCCAGCGCCTCGCCGGTGCGGCCGTCCGGCGCACGTTCATGGATGAGGATCATCGACAGCGGCTGGCCGCAGCCGAGCGCGAGCCCGAGCAGGAAGGCGACCAGCGCCAGGATCCACGCCTGCTCGAACAGCGGGAACAGCACGTAGATCGCCCCCGACGCGACCAGACACCAGGTCATCAGCCTGTCTTCGGACGCAATCTTGACGAGCCTCGGCATCACCAGCCGCACGACGAAGGCGGCCGCCGAGTGGGCGCCCAGGATGATGCCGATCATGGAGGCCGACAGGCCGATGGCATGGCCATAGATCGGCATGTAGAAGTTGAGCAGATCGGCGGCGACGAATACCATCGCCCCGGTGATCAGCGCACGGCGCAGCGGCGGCGCGCGCAGCAGGTCGGTCGTGTTGCGGCCGCTCGCACGCTTCTTCGCCCCGCCCCCCGCAGGCAGGCGGTTGCGCAGCATCGCGAGGGCGGCGAGCGGCAGCAGGGTGAGGCCGCTCAGCACCAGGTAGCTGTAGCGATGTCCGACGTGATCGATGGCGATGCCGATGACCACCGGCCCGAGCAGTCCGGCCAGAGCCTGGCCGAGACTGAAGGTGGTGAGATTGGCTGCGCGCTTCTCCGCCCCGCCGATCGACGCCGCCAGGTTCTGCAGCGAGACC
>JBOIEI010000696.1:0-2389 GCA_050741055.1 Burkholderiales bacterium
CCGTCATTTTCAATACCGTTCCGAACGTGCTGCCGCACGCACGCGCGGGGCGCTTGCGCGCGCTCGCGGTGACGTCCGGAAAGCGCTTCGCCCTCGAACCCGATTTGCCCACGGTCGCCGAGGCTGGACTGGAAGGCTACGATGTCGATCAGTGGTTCGCGGTGCTCGGCCCGAGCGGAATCGCGCAGCCGATCGTCGCTACGCTGAATCGCGAGATCGTACGCATCGTTGCGGCGCCCGCGTTGCGCGAGAAGCTGATCGCTCAGTATTTCGTTCCGGCGCCGTCCACACCCGAACATATGGCGACCATCGTGCGCGAAGACATCGGGCGCTGGGCGAAATTGATCAAGCAGGTCGGCATCCGGGTCGATTGACGGGCGCTTGCCGTGGTTGCGCGTCCGACGCCACCATCGCAGGTGGTCGATCGGTTCCGCGTGATTGACGCCATCAAGAAACGTGATGGCGTTCCGATATCGTTCCAGTGAAGGTTAGCTACGCCAGTGGGTGGCCGAGATCGGCTGCGCGCGTGCGCTCATGTTCGGCGACGGCCCAGTCGGCGATCGCCTGCAACAGGCTTTCTATCTCGCCGACGGCCGCGGTGGTTCTAACCAGCTCGCCTGGATTGTCTTCGCAGGCCCGGGCGATGATTCGCGGCAGCTCCTCGCGCAGGTGGCTGCCTTGCGCCATGAAGAGCGGCAGCACCGTGACACGCTCGATGCCCTGGTCGGCCAGCGTAGCGATCACCCCGGGCAGGCCGGGCTGCATCTGCTCCAGAAAGGCCAGCATGACGGGCGTATCGGGCAGGCGCCGTTCGAGCCGGGCACGCAGCGCCTCGAACGGACGCGCCCACTCGGGATCGCGCGAGCCGTGCGCAAACAGCACCAGGGCGGTATCGGCTGCCATCGTCAGCGGCCCGTGCTGCCGAAGCCTCCCGCGCCTCGCCTGCTGGCGCCGAACTCGTCCACGACGTTGAAGGCGACCTGCACCACCGGCACGATCACGAGCTGCGCCAGGCGCTCCATCGGCTCGACGGTGAACGGCGCCTGGCCGCGATTCCAGGTGGATACGAAGATCTGCCCCTGGTAGTCGGAATCGATCAGGCCGACCAGGTTGCCGAGCACGATGCCGTGCTTGTGGCCCAGGCCCGAGCGGGGCAGGATGATCGCGGCGAGCCCCGGGTCGGCGATATGGATCGCGATGCCAGCGGGGATCAGCTCGGTCTGACCCGGCTTCAACTCGAGCGGCCTTTCCAGGCAGGCGCGCAGGTCGAGCCCCGCCGAACCCGGGGTGGCGTAGTGCGGCAACTGCTCGTGCAGACGCGCATCCAGCACCTTCACGTCGATGCAGCGCGGCGCGGTCGCCGTCATCGTTTTGCGCCCTTGGCGGTGAGCTCGGCCACCCGCGCAATAAGCTGCCGAGCCTGCTCGAGCTTCGGTGCTCGCGCCAGCACGTGGCGTCCCGAGTCGTCGAACAGGACTAGCTCGTTGTCGTCGGCGCCGATCGCGTCCTGCACCAGGTTCGCGGCCAGCAGCGGAATGCGCTTGCGGTGCCGCTTGTCCTGCGCGTATTCCTCCAGGTTACGGCTCTCGGCGGCGAAGCCGACACAGAAGGGTGGATTCGACAGGCCTGCGACGTGGGCAAGAATGTCGGTGGTCGGAACGAGCTCGACTGTCATGCGCTGATCGGATTTCTTGATCTTGTGCTCGGCTGCGCTTGCCGGGCGGTAGTCGGCCACCGCGGCTACACCGATGAAGATATCGCAGCCTTCGAGATGCGCCTTGACCTGGCCGAACATCTGCTCGGCGCTTTCGACGCGCACGACCGTGCACGCACGCGGCGGTGCCAGTGTGGTCGGTCCGCACACGATGGTGACTTCGGCGCCCGCCTCGCACGCGGCGCGCGCGACCGCGAAGCCCATCTTGCCGGAGCTGCGATTGGTGATCCCGCGCACCGCGTCGATCGCCTCGAAGGTCGGGCCGGCCGTAAGCAGCACCCGCTTGCCCCGCAGCGCCTTGGGCTCGATCAGCGCCGTCAGCACGTCCTCGCAGATCTCGGCCGCTTCCAGCATGCGGCCCAATCCGACCTCGCCGCAGGCCTGATCGCCGCTCGCCGGACCGAGCACGATGACGCCGTCCTGCTTCAACTGGGCGACGTTGCGTTGCGTGGCCGCGTTCTGCCACATCTGACGGTTCATCGCCGGGGCCACGAACAGCGGACAATCGCGCGCCAGGCACAGTGTCGACAGCAAGTCATCGGCCAGCCCATGGGCGATCTTGGCGAGCAGATCGGCGCTTGCCGGCGCGATGACGATCGCATCGCGGTCGCGCGACAGGTCAATGTGCGCCATGTTGTCGCCGATGCGCGCGTCCCACATATCCTTGTAAACAGG
>JBOIEI010000697.1:0-4639 GCA_050741055.1 Burkholderiales bacterium
CCCGGGCGGCACGCCGCCGGCTGCCAGCTCGTCGCCATGACAGACGGCCATCTCGGCCCGGTCGGCGCATCCGGCTGCGGCGACGACCGCGGAACGGACCCGTCCATACCAGGAGCCGGCAACGCCGCGCACCTCGCAGCCGCTCACAAAAAGCGCCTGGCGAGCGCGCGTCATCGCGACATAAAGCAGGTTCAATTCCTCTCGCTCGGCGTAGCGGGCTTCGGCCTCGAGCTGCCGGCGCTGCGCACGGCTGCGTTCGGCACTGCGCGTCGAGAGCGAAAAAGCGAGCGGCGCGCACTGCCCCGGTTCCCATTGCGCCAGCACATCGAAGCCGCGCTCCGCGGGTCGCACGGCGGCCGTGTCCAGCAGCCAGACGAGCGGCGCTTCCAGCCCCTTTGCGCCGTGCACCGTCATTATCCGGATCGCGTCGGACCCGCACGCGACAGCGCCCTCGTCGGGCGCTTCGTCGGCCGGTGCTCCGAGCAGGTCGCGCAGCTCGGCGAGAAAGCGCGGCAGGCTCGGGTAGCGACCCGAATCCACGTCGAGCGCGCGTTGAATAAAGGCATTCAAATTGGCCACGACGGCGGCGCGCATGGCCGCAGGCACCGAGGCCTGGTAGCGGCGCATCACGTCGCCTTCGAAATAGATGCGGTCGAGCGTGTCGTGCACCGGCAAACGGTCCGCCCAGTCCAGCCAGCGGGCGAGGAGCTCACGCGCGCGGCGCAAACGCGCACCGGGCGCCTCGTCGGTCAGGCGCTCCAGGCGTTCCCACCAGGCGTTCCCGGAGGCCTGCGCGATCCGCATTAGATCCTCGTCGCTGCAGCCGAATATCGGGCTCCGAAGTGCGTGCGCGAGGGCAAGATCGTCGAACGGCGAGACCAGGAATTCCAGCAGCGCCATGAGATCGGCCGCCTCCAGGGTATCGAGCAATCCGCCCTGGCGCGAGGTGACGAACGGCATGCCTGCATGGCGTAAGGCACGCTCGTAGATCTGCAGGTGTGTGCGCCGGCGCACGAGAATCATCACGTCGCCATAGCGCACCGGGCGCGTGCGGCTGTGATCCGGTGCATCGGCGATGGACCAGCGCCCGACGATCTCGCCCAGCCGCATCACCAGCATGTGGGACTCGCGCTCGCGCCGCGTGTCTTCGGCCACTTCGCGCGCCGATCGCAGCGGATCGCGCAACCCCGCGACCGCAGCCACCGGAACCGGCTCGGCTTGGCGAGCGAGCGGCAAGACTTCGACCCTGCCCGGCAGCGTCGGGTTATGCGCGCGATGCGGCATGAAATCCGCATACGCCGGCTCGCGCTCGAACAGGCGGTTTACCACGTCGAGCACGGGCTGGGCACAGCGGCGCGAAACGTCGTGCGAGTGCACGGCCGCGCCGTGGCTGCGCCTCAGCCACTCGCGCGCCGCCTCGAACAGGCGCGCATCGGCGCGGCGGAAGCGAAAGATCGCCTGCTTCGGGTCGCCGACCAGGAACACCCCCGGCGTCGAATCGGCCTGCGCCGCCGCGTCGAACCAGGCTTCCAGGGCAAGCCACTGCAGCGGGTTGGTGTCCTGGAACTCGTCGAGCAGGATGTGGCGATAGCGGCTGTCGAGCTTGAAGTGCATCGTCACCGCATGGTCTTCGCGCACGAGCAGCTCGTAGGCGAGCCACTCGATGTCGGCGAAGTCGACCACCTGCCGGTCCTGCTTGAGCCCCTGGTAGTGCGCGAGCAAGGCGCTGCCTGCCGTGAGCCCCGCTTCGTTGGCGCGATAGCTTGCCTGATCGGCGCTGGCTGCGAGCGCTTCGAGGGCGCGGTCAGCGAGCCGCTCGCACAGCTCGAGGTAGCGCGCTTCGCCCGCACCGCCGAGCCGACCGGCCTGCGCAGCGGCTGCCTTCTTTACGCGGCGTTCGTTCCTCTCCGTGAGCAATGCCCGGCACAGGGCGGCAAAAGCCGCCTCGTGATCGCCGTGCTCGAGACCGGCCGCCAACCGTTCGGCGCACGATTGCTCGTGCTTGGTATTGCGCGCAAGCAACCCGCACAGTTCGCGCACCTCGGCGAGGAACGTGCTCTGTGCGAAGAGCGCGGCGATGACATCGGTTGCCGCGGGAAATCCAAGCTCCGCCGCCTGCCGAGCCAATGCGCGCTCGGTCGCATCCGCGTCCCGGCCGGCATATGCCCACCAGTCGGCGCGGTGCTGCACGAAGCGCTCGAGCAGGAGACGGGTGGGGTACAGGCCGTAGCGCTCGAACAGGAAGTCGAGCGCCCGGGCCGCCTTGCTGTCCGATTGGCGGCGGCAAGCTTCCTCGAACAGTGTCCAGGCTTCCGCCAGCAACGCCGACGTCCGCTCGATCAGCGACACGTTGCCGATCGCAGCCGCCTCCAGCGGGGCGCTGCGCAGCAGCTGCAGGAACCAGCTATGAAAGGTCGCGATGGTGAGCGGCGGTTGTGCGATCAGCACCCGCTCGTATAGCGCGCGCCCGCGTGCGAGCGCCGCATCGATCTCGGCTCCCGGCACTGCGCGGCTCGCCAGGAACGCACGTACCGAAGCGTCACTGGCCGTGGCGAGAAAGCGCAGCCACTGATGCAGCCGGTCGGCCATTTCCTGCGCCGCCTGGCGGGTGAAGGTGATCGCGAGTATCTCTCCCGGCTCGATGCCGGCGAGCAGCAGCCGCAGCACGCGCGATACCAGCAACCAGGTCTTGCCGCTACCGGCGCAGGCTTCGACCACCACGCTGTGCGCTGGATCGAGCGCGGAAGCTTCGAGCGCGGAAGGGTCGAACGTGCTGGTGCGGGTGTCGCTCACGACCAATGCCTGCGCCGGCACAAGCCGTGCATCTCGCAATACGCGCACACCGCCTCGATGCCTTGGGCGGGCAGCGGCGCACCGTCGCTGATGCGATCCACGAGCTCCGTCAGGCGGCTGCGCACCTCGGCAGCATGCAGCGCCACGTCGTGCTCCAGCGCGACCGGCTCTACTTCCTCCAGGTCCATCGCGAGGTACAACGCCTCGGATACCGGCTCGTCCCAAAGCAAAGCGTACACCGGCAACTGCACGTCCTCGCCGGCACTTGCGAGCTCCGCCGCCAGCTTGGTGCGCGCCCGGGTCTTGTAGTCGACCACGGCTACGGCGCCGTCGGCGCGCAGGTCGATCCGATCGATGCGCCCGCGCAAGGAGAAGGTTCTGCCGGCGGGCGTGTGAATCGTCACGCTGCGGTCGGCCTCGCCGGCGTGGAATCGCCAGCCCTGCGCTTCCCGCTCGCGCTGCCACGCGACGTAGCGAGGGATCAATGCATGCCAGCGCGCGAGCCAGGCTCTGGCGATGTAGTTCTGCGCGATCTCGTCGGCGAATACCGCATCCGAAAGCGCCCGCAACGCGCCCTCGGCGGCCTCGGGCCCGAGCTCGAGCAGACAGGGGTGAGCGCGGTGGAACCGGGTCAGGATCTCGTGCACGAGCGTGCCGTAATCGCGCTTCTCCAGCTCTTCCTGCACTTCGTCGCTCTCGCGCAGGCCCAGCGCATAGCGCGCGTAGAAACGATAAGGACACGCCAGCAGGGTGTTGTAGCTGCTCGCACTGATGGCTTGCGGAACACGGGAAGCAGGAACGCGCGGTGCGGGCGGCGTGGCCGGCCCAAGTGCCGCGTCCCGCCCAAGCGCCGCGTCCTGCTCATCGAGCCACCGGTGCGGCTCGATCGGCTGCGCCGGGCCTGCATCGTCGAGCGGGTCCGCCCACGCCAGCTCGTGCAGCGCGCGCAGCCGTTCGAACAGCGGCGAGATCAGATTGGGCTCTCCGGCAACGGTGCGCTGCCACGTCACGAGCGTTTCGCCGCTGCGCGCAATGAGGCCGATCAGCAGATCCTGCACGTCGCGGACATGCGCTTCCAGGCCGGGCAAGCCGAGATCGCGCCGCACGCGCTGGTTGAAGAACATGCCCGCCGCGCTGCTGCCCGGCAGCCGGCTCGCATCTGCACCCAGGATCAGCGTCGCATCGAAGCTGCGCAGGCGGGTCGCCTCGAGCGAGGTGAACACCACCGGACTGTCGATGCTCGAATCCCGAAAAGCGGCCGCTTCCAGCCGCCGCGCCAGCCAGCGCCGGAACTCGCGAAAGTCCACGGCGATGCGATCGCCGGCAAGCTCGGCTGCGAGCGTGTCGATCAGTTCCAGTACTTGAACGCCCGCGGCATCGGCCGCGAACCCACGCTGCACGCCGATCTCTCTCAAGCTCGAACGTAGGGCCGCGAGCCAGCCGGCGAGGCTCTTGCGGCGCATGCGGGCAAGCGCCTGTGCACCGCGCTGGAGGCGCAGCAGCATCTGTCTCGCTGCGCCGTCGCCGCTTCGCTCCGCGAGCTCGAGATAGCGCTCGAGGCCTGCCCGAATGCTGGCGCGGCGCAACGCCTGCTCGAAGCGCCAGACGGTGCGCTGGCGCTGCGGGCGTGGCCAATCCGCGAATGCAAACGGGGACTTGAGCAGGTCGAGGAGATCGCGATGATGGCACTCGTTGGTCGCGAGATCGAGCCAGCGTCCAACTGCGGTTGCCGCGCTCGTGGTAGACAGCGGCCAGCCCGCTTCGTCGCGCACCAGCACCTGCGCGCGTTCGAGCAGCGCCCGCGCGCGTCGCGCCACCACGCGATCGAGCGCGACCACCGCGATGC
>JBOIEI010000698.1:0-1580 GCA_050741055.1 Burkholderiales bacterium
GGTGCACGCGCGCACCGCGCTGGTCGTCGACGACGACCCGGGCGCTCGGTTGCTGCTCGAGTCGCTGCTCGAGCGCTCCGGCTACCAGGTCGCGGTCGCGGTCGACGGCCTGGACGCGGTCGCTCAATTCGCCGCGCACCGCGCCAGCATCGTCTTCATGGACATGCACATGCCGACGATGGACGGGCTCGAGGCCGCGAAACGCATCAAGGCGCTCGCGGGAACCGAATTCGTGCCGGTGATCTTCGTCAGCGGCGCGGGCGATACGGCCGATCTGGTGCGCAGCATCGACGCGGGTGGAGACGACTTCCTGGTGAAGCCCGTCGACGAGCGCGTGCTTTGCGCCCGGATCCGCGCGTTCGAGCGCATCCGTTCCCTGCATCGCAGCTCGGCGCGCCTGCATGCCCGTGCCAGGGCCGATTGGGAGGTCGCGCAGGCGCTGCTCGGCGAAGTCGTCATGGGTCCCAACCCGCGCTCGAGCGCGCTGCACGCGGACCTCATGGCGACGGACAGCTTCAGCGCCGACATCTATCTCGCCGAGTACTGTCCATCGGGCGATCTCAACGTGCTGCTCGGCGATTTCACCGGCCACGGACTTGCGGCGGCATTGGCGGCAATGCCCACGGCGGAGATCTTCCGCTCGATGACCGCGAAGGGCTTTGCGCCCCAGCAAATTTTGCTGGAGATGAATCGCAAGCTCGCGGCGCAGCTCCCCACCGGTAAATTCCTCGCGGCCGTCTTCGTTCAGGTGAGCCGCTCGCTCGATCGCATCTGGGTCGCCAACTGCGGCATGCCGGATGTCCTCGTACTGGACGCCGCTGGCATTCGGGAGCGCTTGCGCTCATCGAACCTGCCGTTGGGGATTCAGGCCGAGCTCGACCTGGCCGACTGCATGCGGCTGGTCGCGGTTGCGCCGGGCAGCCGCGTGCTGCTTGCGAGCGACGGGGTGCACGAAGCCGTCAATGCGCACGGCGAACCGTTCGGACGCGCGCGGCTCGAACGCGCGGCTGCCGATGCCGATGGTCCGAGCAACGCGGCGTCCGCACTCGGGGTCGCGCAGGCGCTGCACGCGTTCCGCGCCGGCGAGCCGATTTTCGACGACGCCAGCCTGGTCGAAATTCACCTGTCGCACGAGCTGTTCGATTCGAATCGCGCGCCGACGGGCATGAGCGTCGATTCGGGCGCGGTTGCGGACACGTGCGGGCAGTGGCGCATTTCGCTCGATCTGCATGCCGACGCATTGCGCGTGAGCGACCCGGTTCCCATGCTGCTCACGCAGCTGCAGGAAATTCCCGGGCTGGAGGAGCATCGCTCGGCGCTGTACACCGTGCTTTCGGAGCTGTATTCGAATGCACTCGAGCACGGAGTACTGCGCCTGAGCTCGCAGTTGAAGGCGTTGCCGGACGGATTCGAGCGCTACGTCGCGGCGCGCGAGCGGCAGCTCGCATCGTTGTCGACCGGCTGGGTTCGCATGAGCGCGGTGTGCGCGCAATGGCGCGGCGGCGGTGAGGCTGCGATTCGCATCGAGGACAGCGGCGAGGGTTTCGACTGGCGCGCGCTGCCGCAGGAAGCGCCGAGCG
>JBOIEI010000699.1:0-3866 GCA_050741055.1 Burkholderiales bacterium
GACCTTGTTGGCGAATCGCTGGGACATGGGTAATCTCGCAGGTGGATGAAATGGCGTACGCCGTGGCAGCCGAGTGACCTGAGTCCGAAATTCGCCGCGCAAAAGATGCCGAGAATCGACGCCATACGTCTGGCGCCGATTTCGACACTTTTGCCCGCTTGGGGTCAGGGCAGATGCTCGATTTCTGCGACGAATCTCGGACTCAGGACACTAGCACGCGGGCCGATGGCG
Source organism: Burkholderiales bacterium (assembly GCA_050741055.1). Lineage (GTDB taxonomy): Bacteria > Pseudomonadota > Gammaproteobacteria > Burkholderiales > WYBJ01 > WYBJ01. Next base: position 232 of record JBOIEI010000699.1, read on the forward strand.
CGCGAGTAGCGTGCCAGGCATGCGGGCAAGCAGAGCGACGCCGGCAAGAGGAGAAGGCAGTGGCGGAGAAGGCAGTGGCGGTTCGATACGAAGCATTGTGGCCGCGCAGTCCGCGGCAGGTGGGCGTGAAGCCGTTGGCGCGGCGGCTCGATACGCTCGAAGGCAAGACGGTCGCGCAGTTGTGGGATTACGTCTTTCGCGGTGACGAAGTGTTTCCGTTATTGGAGGAAGGCCTCAAGCAGCGCTTTCCCGGCGTGCGGTTCGTGAGCTGGAAAGAATTCGGCAGCACGCATGGCAGCGACGAGCGCGAGGTGCTGGCCTCGCTGCCGCGCAAGATCAAGGAGCTCGGGGTCGACGCGGTCATCTCCGGGATGGGTTGTTGAGGGAGCTGTACGCCCGCCGTGTTGCGGGCATCGGCCGTCGGCGAAGAAGCCGGCATCCCCTCGTCGACGCTCGTGTGCGAGGGATTTTTCGCACTGGCTGCGGCCTCGTCGGTCGGGCTGGGCATGCCCAATTTGCCGATCGCGCTGGTTCCCGGGCATACCGGCGTACAGAGCGATGAGGTGCTCCGGCGCAACATCCTCGATGTCACGCTCGATCGCGTGGTTGAGAACCTCATGCGCCCGCCGTCCGAGCCGCTCATCGACGACGAGCCGGGCGCGCGCGATGTCGTCTGCCGCGGCAGCTTCGAGGAGATCAACGAGTATTTCGAAGCCAACGACCTGAGCGACGGACTGCCGATCGTGCCGCCCACGCGCGACAAGGTCGAGGCGTTCCTGCGCTGCACCGATCGCGATCCCGACGAAGTCCTCGGCATTCTTTTGCCCGACAACCGCGCCGCCACGGTATGGAGCGTCGCGGTGAACGGCGTCATGGCCGGCTGCCGGCCCGAGTACATGCCGGTGCTGATTGCGCTGATCGAGGCCATGGCCGATCCCTACTACGGGGTGGAGCATAGCGGCAACACCCCGGGAGGCGAGACGCTCATCATCCTGAACGGCCCGATCATCAAGGAGCTCGGCTTCAACTACACGCAGGGCGTCATGCGCGACGGCTTTCGCGCCAACACCTCGGTCGGGCGCTTCTGGCGGTTGTATCTGCGCAACGTCGCCGGCTTCCTGCCGCACAAGAACGACAAGGCAACCTTCGGCAACACCTGGCGCGTGGTGGTGGCGGAGAACGAGGACGTGCTGGCGAACATCGGCTGGGAGCCGAACAGCGCCGAGTTCGGCTATCCGGCCGGCTCGAACACCGTCACGATCGCGCGCTACACCGGCGGCAATCACATCTCGTCGGTGTCGGGCAGCACGCCCGAGCGGCTGATGCCCTACATCGACGATGCAATGGTGCGGCAATACTCGTGGCAGCTCATGTTCACCGTCGGCCAGGGGATGGGCACGCTGCGCCCGCTGGTGCTGCTCTCGCCGATCATCGCCGAGACCATCGCCTCGTGGGGATGGAGCAAGCGCGATCTCAAGCAGCACCTGTACGACCACGCGCGCCTGAGCGCCGACCAGTTCTCGCGCATCCTGCGCGACTGGACGCTCAAGCCCACCTGGGACTTGCAGCAGGAGCACATGCTGGGCCGTATCCCCAAGGTGTTCCACGAGTCCGACGATCCGAACCGGCTGGTGCCGCTGGTGTGGGAGCCCGACGACTACATGATCGCGGTCACTGGCGATCTCATGCGCAACAGCATCTACATCTTCGCCCACAATGGCGTGCTGGGGTATCCGACCGGCAAGGAGATTCGCCTGCCGAAGAACTGGAACGCGCTGCTCGACAAAGCGAGGCGCAAGGCATGACTTTGCGGCGACGGCGCGATGTGTGGGACCTGGTCGTGATCGGCGGCGGCATCGCGGGTCTCACCGCAGCCTGGCACGGCATGCGGCGCGGTCTCGCGACGGCACTGTTCGAGCCGGCGCCGGGCTACGGTGGGCAGGTAGCAACCGTGAACGCGCTCGACGACTGGCCTGCGACCGGACCGGTCTCGGGTGTGGAGCTCGCGGCTACGCTCGCCAACGCGCTGGACGGGGAAGTGGTCGAAGCGATGCACGCATCCGTCTCGGCGGTCCGGGTCGAAGGCGAGCATCTGCGGGTGGAATCGGCCACGCACAGCGTGCGCAGCCGCCGCGTCATCGCCGCCAGCGGCGCGGTGCTCAAGTCGCTCGGCGTTACCGGCGAGGAAGCGCTGCGCGGCAAGGGCGTCTCGCAATGCGCGCATTGCGATGGCGGCTTCTTCCGCAACCAGGACGTGGTCGTGGTCGGCGGCGGCGATGCGGCGCTGCAGGAAGCGCTGGTGCTCGCCCAACTGTGCCGCTCGGTCACCATCGTCGCGCGCTCCCGGCTCAAGGCGCGCGCCGCTTACGTCGAGCGGGCGGCGAGCAAGACCAACGTCGTGTTCATCTGGGACAGCGAAGTTACCGCGGTGCTGGGCGAAGCGGGCGTTACCGGCGTGCGCCTGCGCAGCGTGAAGACGGGCGAGCAGACCGATTATCCGTGCAGCGGCGTGTTTCCTTTCGTCGGCGTTGTTCCCGCTACCTCGTATCTGCCCTTGCAGGTGAAGCGGAATGCGGCCGGCCTCGTCGTCACGGATGGCGAGATGCGTTCCTCATCGCCGGGTCTGTACGCGATCGGTGCGCTGCGAGCAGGTTATGGCGGCGACCTGGTGAGCGCCGCGGGGGAGGCGGCGCTCGCAGTCGCGAACGTTACGCGCGAGCTTTCGCTGTGAGCGCCGCGACGTCAAGTGGTCTTGCCGGACTGAAGGTCAATAGAAGAACGGCCCGGCGAAATCGCCGATCGGCACGTTGTGGCTGACGAGCCCCTGCCCGGGCGCCCAGTAGTGCAACTGTAGCCCGGCCGGCTCCTGCAGGCTTGCAAGCGGTACGTCGGGTGCGAACGTCAGCCGCACCTGTTCCCCTGTGCTCGAAGGCACCGAGACCATGGTCCCGCGCCAGCGCACGTGCATCGAGCGGTGCAGGTGGCCGCACAGGATGCGCTCGATGTTGCCGTGGCGCGAGACGATGTCGCCGAAGTGATCGCTGTCGCGCAGTTTCATCGCATCCATGATCGCGATGCCACTGTCGACCGGCGGATGGTGCAGCATGACGATGACCGGCTGCGTCGCTGCCTCACCCAGTTGCGCTTCGAGCCATTCGAGCTGCCCCTCGCCGAGCATCCCGTAGTCCTCGCCTTCGACCAACGTATCGAGCGCGATCAGCATCAGCGTTTTTAGGCGCACGCGGAAGCACAGAGGCGTGCCAGGCTGCGAGGGCATCCACGCGCAATCGGCAAAAGCTTGCCGCATCGGTTCGCGCCGATCGTGATTGCCGGGGATCGCGTACACCGGGATCGGCAGCGGCGCGAGCGTCCGGCGCAGCACGACGTAGGCTTCCGATTCGCCGCGGTCGGTCAGGTCGCCGGTCGCCAGGACGCAATCGGGTCGTACATCCAATGCCTGGATCGTTCGCACCGCCTGCGCCAGCCGCTCGGCGCTGTCCAGCCTGCCCGCAAGGCGTTGACCGGGCGGGGTGATGTGCGTATCGCTGATGTGCGCGATCAGCACCGGCGGCCAGTGCTTCTCGCGTCGTTCATGTCGCCGCCCGCTCGGCGCTCGCCCGCCGCAGCGCCGAGCG
>JBOIEI010000700.1:0-4891 GCA_050741055.1 Burkholderiales bacterium
CCGTGGCGGCCTACAACGATGCGCTTGCAAGTGGGCAGACGGACAAGCTCGAACCTTCGCGCAGCGCCCGCAAGGCCAAACCGCAGCCGATTGCGACCGCACCCTTCTACGCTGCACCGCTGTGCGCGGGGATCACGTATACGATGGGCGGAATCGCCGTAGACGAGCATGCGCGCGCGCTCGATGCCAACGGCGCGACGATGCCCGGCTTGTATGTGGCCGGCGCGGCTACCGGCGGCCTGGAAGGCGGCCCTGCCGTCGGCTACGTCGGCGGCCTGGTCAAGTGCGGCGTGACCGGGCTGCGTGCCGCAGAGCACATCGCCGCAACCCTGCGCGAGACTTGAGGATGGGCCTCGCCGAGCGGGGCTTGCTGGGCCTTGGCCGCTAACGCGCCCGGTTCGCCGGCCGCACGGCTTTCGGCCGCAGCCGTCCTGCGGCTACCTGTTCCACCAAAGCACGCTTGAGCACCTTCCCGCTCGCCGTGAGCGGCAGCGCATCGAGCGCGAGGTAGTACTCCGGCAAGTCGTACTTCGACAATCCTCGCGTTCTCAGATGCAGCAGCAACTCGTCCGGCGCGAGCGATTGTCCGGCGCGCAGCACCACACCGATGCATACGCGCTCGCCGAGGCGCTCGTCGGCGACCGGGAACGCCGCCGCCTTAAGCACGGCCGGATGCGCCCGGGCGAGGTCCTCGATGCGGGCCGGATGGATGTTGCGCCCGCCGCGAATGATGATGTGCTTCTTGCGGCCCACGATGCGAAGCCGCCCCTGTGCATCGAGAATGCCGAGGTCGCCGGACATGAACCAGCCGTCGCGGTTGAATGCCTGTTCGGTCGCGCGCTGATCGTCGAAGTAGCCGAGCATGAGGCAGGCGCCGCGCCCGCCGATCTCGCCGACCTGTCCGGAAGGCAATTCCCGGTCGGCGTCTTCGGCGTCGAACACGCGCACTTCGTAGCCGGCGCAGGCACGCCCGCAGCTCTCGGCGATGGTTTCGGCATCGTCGTCCGGAAGTGTGTACTGATGCGCGCCGTTCTCGGTCATCCCGTACACGCTTTGCGGCGTGATCTCCATCGCGAGCAGCGCCCGTGCCGTCTCGCGCGGAATGGCGGATCCGCCCATGTAGAACACCTTCACAGCGCCCAGCCGGTCGAGGTCGCGGATGCGCGCGGCCTCGAGGATGTCGATCGCGTGCGTCGGAACGCCCATGACGTAGGTTGCGTTCGTGCGCTGAATCCACTCCAGCGCGTCGCAGTCCGCCGGTAGATCGTTGACGACGAGCTCGAAGCCGCTCACGAGCGCCTGCGCCATCGCGATGGTGCCGATGGCATGCGTCAGCGGGCTCATGCTCAAGAGCACGACATCGCGGTCGTGGCGCCAGTCCGTTGCCATCGCGCGCGCATTGGCGAGCAATGTGTTGTCCGAATGCATGACGCCCTTGGGCTCGCCGGTCGTGCCGGAGGTGAAGGCGAGCAGGACGATCTTGTCCGCATCTCTGCAAGGTTCGGGAAGGCGCGCACTGGACGTGAGCTCCAGGTCCTGCGCAAGGTCCTTCCCCGATTGCGCGACGGGATGCAGGCGGTAGAGGCGGCGAATCGATCCGAGCCCGGAGACTTGCGAAAATACGCCCGTGCTGTCCGCATCGGCTCCGAAACCCTGCTGCGCGAACAAGGCCGCGCTGCCGGTACGCTCGAGCAAGGCGACCACTTCGGCGGCCGTGTAGCTCTGATGCAGGGATGGATTGCAGACGTAGCCGTTGCGCGAACAGGCCAAGGTCACCGCGATGGTCTCGACGCGATTCGGCAGCCACACGGACACGCGGTCGCCGGTGCGTAGTCCGGCGGCATGCAGATCGCCCGCGATCGCTTCCACCCAGCCGTGCAGTTCTCCCCAAGTGAGGCGGCGTGCACTGTCGCGCAGCGCGGGCCGATCCGGGGCTGCGCGCGCGTTTGCCTCGAGCAGTGCGTACAGCGTAGCGTCACGCCACCAACCCGCACGATAGAACGCGGCCGCGCGTGCCGGGTAGTGCAGGCTGAGGATCGCGCTCACGGCTGCGATCCTTTATCCGTCGGGCCGAGGGTGGAGGAATCGAGTTGTGCCATCAGCGGGCGGTATGCGCGCACTGTATCCATCATGGGCGCCAGCGCGAGACGGCGGCCAAGCGCCGCATCGACGACGGCAAGCCCGCGCCGTGTCACCGTCCGATCGAGCCCTACGACCTCGAGCCAGCAGAAATCGATGTCGAGGCTGCGAACCGAAGCAGGCTCGGCATCTGCCAGCAGCAATAGCTGCTCGGCGCCGACCGCTGGCGCGCGCTCGATTCCGTCGAATACGTTCCGGTCCCAATTGCGCATGAGCGGCTTCCATGCGCCGGTCGAATCCCGTCCGCCGCGCGCACGGTACGGCGCGCTTTCGAACACGTCCGGAGACTCTACGCTGTAGATTGCGAGCCACGGCGCGCGGCAAGTAGTCAGACAGACGAACCGCTGCGCGGTATGAAATCCGGGCACCGACAGAAGGACGTGCAGATGCTCGACGTACCAGGCATCCCATTCGGCTTGCCGGCTGGTTTCGACGAAATCCATTTCCACGACGTAAAGCATGGCCCCCGACCGAATGGATTGCGATGCCAGATCAGGTTCGGCGCCGTTTCAATCGGCCATGGTCAACCCGCCGCTCACGCTCAAAACCTGGCCCGTGATGTAGTCCGCGCGGCCGCTGGCGAAGAACAGCACTGCGTTCGCAACTTCGGACGGTTTGGCAAAGCGCCGGAACGGGATCGCGCGCATGAGCGCCTCGCGCTGCTTTTCCGGGATGGAAGCGAGCAGCGGCGTATCCGTCGGCCCCGGGCAGACGCAATTCACGTGCGTGCCGAAGCGGGCGGTCTCGCGCGCGAGCGCCTTGGTGAACGCGATCACGGCGCCTTTGGCGCCGGAATACACCGCTTCGTTGCCGCTGCCGACGCGACCGGCATCGCTCGCGACATTGACGATCCTGGCGCCGGGCCGTGCCGTCAAGTCCGCCAGGAACGCGTGCGTCATGTTCAGCGTGCCGACGTAATTGAGGTCGATCAGGCGCCGCCACAGTTCCGGCGCCGTATCGGCGAAGCGCTCCACCTTGCTCCAGCCCGCCGCATTGACCAGGATGTCGAGCGTCCGGTTTTCCTCCTGAACGCGCCGAACCGCGTCGCGAACCGAGCTCTCGTCCGTCACGTCGAGGCGCAGGAAATGGGCTTTTCCCGGCCCGGCCATTGCAGCGACGGCGCTGCGCCCGGCCTGCTCGTTGATATCTGCGACATAAACCGTGCCGCCGGCCTGCACCAGCGCCTCGACCGTCGCGAGCCCGATCCCCGATGCTCCGCCTGTCACCAATGCCAACTTGCCGTCGAATTCCATGACTGTTCGATCCCCTGTTCAAATTCGACTTCGATCAAGCCACGGCCCATTTCGCCGCAGCAGCCTTGCGCGTTTTGCCGGCAGGCGCGGGCACGGCCGCAGCCATCGCGACGCCGAGATTCGCATAAAGCGCCGCAATCTGTTCCACCGACATCCCACCGCTCAGCCGAAACCACGTGATCAGATGTTCCACCATCCCGATCGTGGCGAATGCGACTGGCGCCACGGTCGCATCCCCTTTCGGCCGGCCCTGTGCGTCCGCGATCAGGTCGCGGCACATCTCGTAGAAGGCCCGCTCGAGCGAGGTCACGCGCTGGCGCTGCTTCTCCGGCAGGCTGTTGCGCAGGTGGCCGAGCGCGTAAATGCGTTCGTAGGCGGCCGAGAGTTCCTGTTGCTGCAACTGCCACAAGGCATAAGCGTGGATGAATTCCCAAAGCCGCTGTCCGGGCGCTTCGGCGCGGACGAGGCTGCGCACGAACTGGATGAGATCCGCGATCGTATGCTCGAGGAATGCAAGCAGGATGTCTTCCTTGGAACGGAAGTACCAATACAGCGCCGGTGCCGTCATGCCCACGCGTCGCGCGATATCGATCATGCCAGCGCGCTCGTATCCGCACTCGCGGTAGATCCCGGCCGCGGCGTGGATGATGCGCCGGCGCGTCGACTCGTCGCGCTGGCTCGGCTTGCGGCCCCCGGAAGCTGTACTCGAAGACGCTCGTTTGCGCAGCTTCGCGTTCGACTTGCCGCGCGTGCCCGAATGGCTGGCAGGTCGCGTTGCGGCCATTGCTCAGCGGCTCATGTGCACGATCTCGGCCTCGCCGTAGCCGAGCTCGGAGAGTATCGAGCGGGTATGCTCGCCGAGCGTCGGCGGCGGGGACTGGATGCGGGCGGGCGTGCGCGAAAATTGAACCGGCACCGAAGTTGTGACCATCGGACCGGCTTGCGGGTGAACGTAGCGGTGGAAGAACCCGGTTTCGACCAGATACGGATCGTGCGGCAGATCGCTCAGCTTGCGCACCGCGCCGTTCGGGACGTCGGCCGCATCGAGCCGTGCCTGCCATTCGGCCGTGGTGCGCTTGGCCATTTCTTCGCCGACGATCCGATAGAGCTCCGGGAAGCGCTTGGAACGCTCCGCGAGCGTCGCGTAGCGCGGATCTTCGCTCAGCTCCGGCCGCTCGCAGGCTGCGAACAGCTGCTTCCACTGCATGTCGCTGGTCGCCATGAGACAGATATGACCGTCCTGGGTCGCAAACGGACGCCGGTGCGGCGTGAGGGCACGTTCGTAGCCCAGTTCGCCCATTGGCTGGTCGAATGCGCCCTCCCAGAGGTGCTCGATCAGGTTGAACGACAGCATCGTTTCCAGCATCGGCACCTGCACTTGCTGGCCTTCGCCGGTGCGGCCGCGGTGCACAAGCGCCATGCCGATCGCCGAGGCGAGCACGTGACCGCAGAACTTGTCGGCGATCACGGTGGGAAAATACCGGGGCTCACCGTAAGCC
>JBOIEI010000701.1:0-5159 GCA_050741055.1 Burkholderiales bacterium
GTGAAGCGGCGGCCGGTGAACCGAGCGCCGCGGACGTTCGCTGAGCCGTTCTCGGGAAGGCAAAAGCGGGAAGGCAAAAGGGCCGGGTGCAAACCCGGCCCTTCGTCGCTCGAGGGCGCAGCGGTCACGCGGGGTAGCTCGCTGCAGATCTTTCGGCGTGCGCAAGCGCCTTGCCCGCGCGCAAAGGCGTTCTTCAGACCTTCCTCAAAGCGAGGGCTCGGAGGGATGGTTATGCGTTTTTTCGTACATGCTCTGGCAGCGGACGCAGCGCATGGCGCCCGGGTTGACGCGCAATCGCTCGAACGGAATGTCGTCGCCGCAGGCGTCGCAGATTCCGTAAGTGCCTTCGGCTAGCCCGGTCAGCGCGCCATCCAGCTCCCGCAACTCGCGCAGGTCGCGGCGGGCTTCGGCGTTCTCGGTGTCTGCCACCAGCGAGGCGAGCGCCTCGTCGCCCGCGTCGGGCGCCTCCCCGGCGACCGCGTCGAAGCTGTTGTCGCGCGTGCGTGCGACGTTGCTCTCGATCTCGCGGGCCAAGTCATTTCGGCGTCGCTTGATCAGGGATTCGAGTTCACTGCGCTGGGAATCTGTCAGCGGCATGTCGGCACTCCCTCAAGGGTGATCGGATGCATGGCTTCGCACGGCCCTACATCGCGTTGACTTTCGCCAAAGCCAGGCGCTGCATGCAGCGGCCGTACCCGCAAAGCCGACGGCGATCACGGGGCGCGGATGACGCCGCGGCCGCTCTGGTGCTCGGGCCGAAGATTTGCGGGCTCAGTGCGTGACACAGCGTACCAAGGAGACGGCGAATGGACCATAGCGTGATGAACAGGAACCCACCGCGTGAGAACCTCAAGCGCGATTTCAGCGGCGCGCTGGACGATGCCGAGGAACTGGTTCGGATGACCGCGGACCAGACCGGCGAGCAGGTGGCGGCGGCGCGCAACAAGGTCGTGCAGTCGCTTTCCCACGCGCGCCAAGAACTGCAACGCATGCAGACGCAGGCTGGCGAAAGCGCGCGGCGCGCAGCCTACGAGGTGGACGACTATGTCCACACCAATCCATGGAGGACGCTGGGATTTGCAGCGCTGCTCGGCGTCGCGATCGGCATGCTGATCGCGCACCGTAACCACGACTATTGAGCGTCCCAGGACCTCAGGGAAGGTGTCGAGATTGCTGCGACGAACCTCGGACGCAGGACACTAGATAGCTTAGCCGCGCGATTCGGGTTGGCTTTCCGGCAGTTCGATGACGATATTGCCGCTCGCCTGCATCGTGGCTGTCGCTCCCGCCGGCACGAGCAGCGTCGATGAAGCATCTTCGACGAGCGCCGGCCCGGCGAGGCGCATTCCCGCCGGCAGCGTGGAGCGCTCGTACACCGGCGCGGTTTGCGGCGCAGCACCTTGGCCGAGCACGATAGCGCGCGTCGTTCGCGGCTGAGGCTGCGAGTGGGCTTCTGCGAGTCCGAGCGAGAGTTGGCTCCGGCCGGCCGTGGCCATGGCGCACACCCGGATGTTCAGGATCTCGATCTCCGCGACAGGCGGCCGGCGGCCGAACACCGCGGCGTAGGCCTGCTCGAACGCGTCGCGCAGCGACGCCTCGCTCGCCGCCGTGTAAGGCCCGGGCGGCAACCGCGTAACCACTTCGAAACCCTGGCCCGCGAAGCGCATGTCGGCCAGCCGCGTGAGCGTCGGTGCGGCCGCCTTCGATAGCGTTTGTGCGATCACGCCCGCGGCGTCCGCCTCGAGCGCGGCATAGGCCGCCTCCAGATGGTCCCAATCGATGCGCGCAAGCGCCTGCACGATCGTGCTGCTGCGATCGACGCGGGCAGGCGCGACCAGCAGCCCGAGCGCGGATGCGACCCCTGCGGCAGGCGGACAGACGACGCGCCGGATGCCGAGCCGGCGCGCGACTTCGCAGCCATGCACCGGACCTCCGCCACCGGTTACGAGCAAGGCGAAGTTGCGCGCATCGTGGCCGCGCTCGGCGATGTGCACCCGGGCGGCGGCTGCCATCGACTCGTTCACCACCGAATGGATGCCCCAGGCGAGCTCGGGCCCTGTCATGCCAGTGGCAGCGGAAAGCCGCGTCACCGCGTGGGCAGCAGCCTCGGCATCGATCGGCACGCTGCCGCCGGCAAAGCGCTCGGCATCGTAGCAGCCGAGCAGCAGGTTCGCGTCCGTCACCGTGGGCTCCTCGCCGCCCAGCAGGTAACACGCCGGGCCGGGCTGCGCGCCGGCACTGCGCGGTCCGACCTTCAGCAGGCCCAGCTCGTTGACCGCGGCAATGCTGCCGCCGCCGGCGCCGATCTCGATCAGCTCGATGGTGGAGATGTTGACCGGCATGCCGCTACCTTCCATGAAGCGCTGCTCGCGGCTCGCTTCGAACCGGTACGCCACCAGCGGCTCGCCGTTCTCGACCACGGCGAGCTTGGCGGTCGTGCCGCCCATGTCGAGCGCGAGCACGTTGGGCTCGTCGGAGCGGGCGCCGAAGAACGCCGCCGCGAGCGCACCAGCCGCCGGACCGGATTCGAGCAGCTGGATCGGCACGCGCCTGGCTTCCGCCACGTGCGTGAGGCCGCCGTTGGATAGCATCATGAAAAGCGGCGCGCCGATCCCGGCGGCGGCGAGCTTGCCTGAAAGACGGTCCAGGTAGCGTGCGGCCAGCGGCTTGATGTAGGCATTGACGAGCGTAGTGGAGGTCCGCTCGTACTCGCGCAATTGGCGCGACACGTCGCTCGAAATCGACACCTGCAGCTGCGGAAACTCCCGCTCGATGAGCGTCCGGGCCGCCTGTTCGTGCTCCGGGTTGGCGTAAGAGTGCAGCAAGACGACCGCCACCGATTCGACCCCGGCCGCCATCAGGCTGCGTAGCCGGGCGCGCAGCTCGTTTTCATCGAGCGGCGTCTCGACCCGGCCGTCGGCCAGGATGCGCTCGTCGAGCTCCAGGCGCAAGGCCCGCCGCACTAGCGGACGCGGCAGCTCGATGAAGAGATCGTAGAGCTCGTACTTGTGTTCCCGGCGCAGCTCGATCGTGTCGCGAAAGCCGCGCGTGGTGATGAGCCCGGTGCCTGCCCCCTTGCGCTCGATCAGCGCGTTGGTGAAAAGCGTGGTGGCGTGCACGACCCGCTGGACCGCGGCGCAGTCGAGTCGCGCATCGCGGAACAGTCGCTCGATGCCGCTGATCGCGGCCTGCGAGGGATCCTCGGGCGTGGTGAGGATCTTGCAGCTGTGAAAGCGCGCCGTGTCGTGCTCGTAGGCGACGATGTCGGTGAACGTGCCGCCGATGTCGATGCCAAGCGAAAGCGCGGGGGCTGCCATGCTCACACCGGTGTTTCACTGCGCGTCGTGTAGCCGTCGAGCAGATCCGCCTCGCGAGCTTCGGGCGCGCGTTGCACGGCCGGACCGTAACCGCCGCCACCCGGTGTGCGCAGCTCGATGCGCGCGCCCGGCTGTATGACGTGCTGCCGCTTCGGATCGACCGGCGCGCCATCGATCAGGACGGCGCCGGGAGCGCCCGGCTCGCCGCCTGCGATCCCCGGCGCGGCTGCTTCATCGCGCGTGCGCTCGGCCAGAAACGAAACCACCAGCGGTCCGGGTGCGCGCGATTCGAGCAGGATCTCCTGACCCAGGCCGCCGCGATGGCGGCCGTTGCCGCCGGTGCCCGTGCGCAAGCGGCGATGGTGGAGCTTGAACGGCGCCAGCTGCTCGATCATCTCCACCGGCGTGGACGAGATGTTGCTCGGCCAGGACAGTACGTTGCAGCCGTCGCGACGAGCGCTCGCGCCATAGCCGCCGTTGGCGAAGAACATGCCGGCGATGCTCTTGCCTTCGGCATCGACCCCGGCGTAGTTGAGACACCAAAGCGGCGAGCCGACCCCCGCGACGACGCGCTCGGGCAGCGCGCGCGAAAGCGCGAGCAGCACCATCATGGGCAGGAAATGGCCGACGACGGCGCGCGCGCCGCCGGCGGCCGGCGGACGCGAATTGAGAATGCAGCCCAGCGGTGCGCGAACCGTGATCGGTCGCAGCGCCCCTTCGTTGTTGGGCACCCCGGGACACAGGACCGCCTTCACCCCGTAGGCGGTGTAGGCGTAGGTGTAGCACATCGCAACGTTGATCGCGCGCCCGACCTGCGCATCGGTGCCGGCGTAATCGATGTCGATGGCATCGCCTTGCACCGTGAGCGCCAGACGCAGGCGGATCGGTTGCTCGAAACCGTCGGTGATCGTTTCATGCCGGTAGACGCCGTCGGGCACTTCGCGGATCGCCTTGCGCATCGCCTGTTCCGAACGCCACTGGATCTCTTCGGCCAGCGGGGCGAGATCGTCCAGCTCGTGGCTGCGCATGAGCGCCAGCACGCGTCGCTCCATCAGATCGAGCGCGGAGAACTGCGCGAACAGATCGCCCACCACCTGGTCCGGCACGCGCACGTTCTTGCGCAGCAGGCGCAGGAACGTCTCGTCCGGCACGCCCGCGTGCACGACCTTCAGCGGCGGAATCTGCAGGCCTTCCTCGTACACTTCGCGCGAATCCGCCGAGCGGATGCGACCGCCGATGTCCGGCGCATGCGCAACCGAGCCGGCGAAGCCGACCAGGACGCCGTCGCGGAAGATCGGCTTGGCCACGGTGATATCGGGCAGATGCCCGGTGCCCAGCCAGATGTCGTTGGTCGCGAGGATGTCGCCGGGCGCCAGCGTTTGCGCCGGATACTCCCGCAGAAATTCGCGGATGGTGCGCGGTACGGTGCCGATGAACGAGGGAATCGAGTCGGTCGCCTGCACCAGGGAATAGCCACGGGCATCGGTGAGCACGCAGGCGAAGTCGTTGGACTCGCGCACGACGGTGGAGAACGAGGTGCGCACCAGCGCCGCGGCCGCCTCGTCGGTGGTGGATATGAGGCGGGTCCATAGCACTTCCAGTGTAACCGGATCGAACCGAGCGCTAGCTGCCATTCGGGGACTCCTTCCTGCCGGCGTTTACCTCGTCCGCGCGCTCGATTCTAGCGCACGGCCCGTGAGCCGGCGCCGCGCTACGGCGGTCTCTGGGACCTGCTCGAGCCGGCGCACCAGGCCGAGCTCGACGCGAAGTCGGTCGCGGTGAAGGCGTTCTATGACGCCGGCGTTTCGTGGTGGAGCGATGCGGGCAGGCGCAATCTCGGAC